>NZ_JAUBTB010000040.1:0-69767 GCF_036704965.1 Microcoleus sp. F10-B2
ATCTAGGGAGTAGGGTTTCATTGTTCTCTTTCTTACCACCTCTAATATTGTACCTAATCGTTAAGCAAAGTGCTGTAGTATGTGAAAATGATGCTATGGGTTTGGGTTGAGTTATTGACACCGACATGAGATGCGATCGATCGCAAGAAATGGATTTGACAAATTAGTTTGATTGTTGCAAAACCTGGAAAAACAGGTTCTCGATTACACTTGGGTACATCAGGGACACGGCAGTGCCGTGTCCGTACCTGTATTTTAAGCAACAGTCCGATCGCCCAAATCCCTCTCAACATCCGCTAGCAGCCCGTATTTTCCCTGTATTCCCAATGGCCGACTTGCTTATCTGCCTAGAAATCATATACTTTGTCAAGTTAAGAAAATATTTTTTTGATTCATCCAGGAGCGAGAAAAAAAATGTACATTGTACAAATTGCCTCGGAGTGCGCCCCCGTCATCAAAGCAGGGGGTTTGGGCGACGTAGTTTACGGTTTGAGTCGGGAGTTGCAGAATTCCGGTCACTGCGTCGAGATTATTCTGCCCAAGTACGACTGCATGAGGTACGACCACATTTGGGGACTTCACGAGGCCTATCGGGATCTCGCGGTGCCCTGGTACGGCGGCGAAATCCTCTGTGATGTCTTGTGCGGCTGGGTGCACGGGCAGTTGTGTTTTTTCATCGAACCTCGCTCTCAAGATAACTTTTTCAATCGCGGCTGTTATTACGGCTGCGATGACGACAATATGCGGTTTGCATTTTTCAGCAAAGCCGCTTTAGAATTTTTGCTCAGAAGCAACAAGCGTCCCGATGTGATTCACTGTCACGATTGGCAAACTGGTTTAGTGCCAGTCATGCTGTTTGAAATATACAAATACAATTGGATGGAATATCAGCGAGTCTGCTATACCATTCACAATTTCAAACATCAAGGCATGGGAGGTAGCGATATTTTGCATGCAACGGGTTTGAATCGAGAGGATTATTATTTTGAGTACGATCGCCTCCGAGATAATTTTAACCCTTTTGCCATCAACTTTATGAAAGGTGGGATTGTTTACTCAAACTTTGTCACCACAGTTTCGCCGCACCACGCTTGGGAAGCTCATATGGGCGAGTTCGGCTACGGTTTGGGCCACACTTTGCATTTATATCAAGATAAGTTTCGCGGGGTGCTCAACGGCATTGATTATGATGTGTGGAATCCTGAGAGCGATCGCTACATTCCGCACCACTACACTCAGGAGGATTTGGCAGGAAAAGCCAAAACTAAAAAAGCTTTGCGCGATCGGCTGTTACTGCGCGATGCTGACAAGCCTATTATTACCTTTATCGGTCGTTTGGACGACCAAAAAGGCGTTCATCTCGTCCACCATGCAATTTATTACTCTCTGAGTAAGGGAGCGCAATTCGTGCTTTTGGGTTCCGCGACGGAAGCGGGAATTAACGCTCATTTCCAGCACGAAAGACACTTTTTAAATGATAATCCAGACTGCCATTTAGAACTAGGTTTTAATGAGGAACTGTCGCACTTAATTTACGCGGGTGGAGATATCATTGTGGTTCCCAGCAATTACGAACCCTGCGGGCTGACTCAGATGATCGGGTTGAGGTACGGTACTGTTCCTGTGGTGCGGGGAGTTGGCGGTTTGGTGAATACTGTGTTCGATCGAGATTACGACACCCGCCACCTCCCGGAAGAACGCAACGGTTACGTATTTTTCCAAAGCGACTACTACGCTTTAGAGTCGGCGCTCGAGCGCGCGATCGGATTGTGGTATGACTATCATGATGAATTTGAAAAACTCATGGTTCAAGGCATGAGTTGCGATAACTCGTGGAAATATCCAGCTAAAGACTATGTGGAAATTTACGAGCTAATTCGACACAAATAATCAGTAAGGGCGGGTTTTCCGGGAGCATCTCATATTTGTAAAAACACTTCTTCTGGCTCCTTCCTTCTTCCTCTTTCCTCCTGCCTCGCAGCCTCGGGCCTCGGGCCTTAAAACTCCAATTTCTAGGTTAACTGCTTTCATTGAGATGCTCCCGGTTTTCCCAAAAATATTTTCTCTACCTTTAGGAATAGATAAACCCGCTCTTTTCTAAGCAGACAGAGATAATGTTTTGAGTAAAAGTGGGGGGGTGGAAAGTACGAATGCAGATTGTAGGGTTTCCTTGCCTGTCATTCCCAAGTGCGATCGCCGAAGATAAGGGTATACAAATTAAACGGTTGGTTTTCACCCGCCCTTACACAAAATGAACTCACAACTAGAACAACAAGTAACGATTCTACAAGACGAAACAGCAGCGGCCGGAAATTCTGCAAACCCAACAGTTGAAACTCCTTTATTCGCCTCAGAATTTGCAGCAGAAGAAAAAGTCAGAGTGGAAGAATTTAAGATTAGTGGCGAAAGTTTAATTGGTAAAGTCAAAGAACTAATTGAGCAAGGAAAACTCCGCCGCCTCGTCATCAAAAACTCGCAAGGGCGGACTTTGGCAGACATTCCGCTGATGGCGGGATTGGTGGGCGGCGTTGCAGGATCGGTAGTCTTTCCAATTGCTGCTGTACTTGCTACAGTGGGGGCAGTTGCGGCTCATTTGACTGTAGCCATCGAGCGCAAAGAATAGTCTTGAGTTAATTGTTAATTCAGCGCTTACCCAAGCCACACCAAAAACCCAGTTTCTGTGTTAATTGTTCGTATCAATCGACGATTATTACCAGAAACCGGTTTTTTTGCATAAGGATCGCGAATTAAATAATTTACACTCTTGAAAGTGGGGTGGGCGTCCCGCCCGTCCAGAAAGGGCGGGCGGGACGCCCATCCCACAAGAACATCACGCATTGTAAGTTATTTAATTCTCATTCCTAAGTTCTATAATTCCGGTACTTTCGCCGCAGGTTGGTCTAAATAATTGTAAACAATCCGCGAAATCCGACGCACAAAATCTCTCACAATCGGGTCATTGTAAGGACGTTTGACAAATATTGCCGCTAAATAACGCTTGCCGTTGGGCATATCAATAATTCCTGCATCGCCAACTACAAAGCCAATATCTCCGGTTTTGTCAGCAATAACTGCGCCGGGGCCTAAACCGGAAGGCAAAAGCGTTCTAGTCGTAGTATGCCGCAGTAATTCTAAAGCTTGTTCCCGACTGGATTCAGAAACTAATTTATCGCCAGACAGCATTGCCAGCAACTTTACCATATCCACAGAACTGGTTGTATTTGTTCCTTGAAAATCTCCCAACCAATTGCGAATTCTGGTATCAGTTAATCCCCAACTGCGAAAACGCTCGTTGAGTTTAGCAATTCCCCCCAAACGTTCAATAATCATGTTGGTGGCTGTATTGTCGCTGATGGTAATCATTTTATCTACGGTTTCTCTGATGCTAAAGCGAGTGCCATCTGGTTCGTCTTGCATAGTTCCAGAACCGCTGGCAACCAAGTCAGACTTCATAACTAATGTTTCGTCTAGGCTAACTTTGCCTGCGTCTACATCTTGATAAAAAGCAATCAGAATAGGTAATTTGATGGTACTCGCGGCCGGAAATACGCGATCGCCCTTGATATCCAAATAGTTTCCTGTATCTAAATCCAGAAAAAACATTCCGGCGCTGAGGGATCTATACTGTTCGATCGCACTTTCGATTTGAGGCTTGATGGCTGTCATTTCCAAGCCTGTTGACATCCCCAAATCAGCGGAATAGTTTCTCAGATTTCCGGGATAAACAGTGGGCGTAACTTGACTTGCTGCTTGTTCTATCTGGGTAATAGCTGTGGGTATAAAAGATTCGTTGCCGGCTATTTGCTCGGGATTTGGCAACTGAAACGACCAGCGAGTGGCAGATTCTCTAATGACTCGGATTTGTTGCGGGTCTAACTTATAACCGGGAGTTAATTGTATCACTAACCTGGTAGTTTGGGTGTCAAATTGTCCGACTCTAATTTGTTGAATAGCTGAGTTGTAGCTTTGAGGAGTTTCGGGATATTCCAAGACTATTCCCGGCAAATCAATTACTAAGCGGGTGGGGTTTGCGATTAGTTTGACTTCCGGCTGAACTCCTGAATCTGTGGTTAAATTGAGCTGGTTTTCGCGGGCATCGAAGTGCCAAGATGTTAGTGTATCAGCTTTTGCAGGCAGGGCGATCGAGAAAAGGCTAAGGGCGGCCGGCAACAGCCATCGCAGTTTTAAAGTCATGTTTGAAGAGAAAGAGTTTAACGGCTGCAACGAGAAAGCGGCTGAAAAAACGTTATCAACCGCTTTCGAGGCGAACCACATAGCATCATACAGCCAACTTTTGCCCGCAGCCGTAATTTTTATTATTTTCTTTGAGAATAGTCGGTTTCCGGGACAGATCCCAAATCCGCTTCTATTACCCCTTTTTCTTCCTGTCTCGCGCAGGCGGACGAAAGTTTGTACTGTCGCGAATTATCTTGGCAGAATCTTGTTGTGTCGGCGCAAATTTTATTCGCCTTAGATAAATTCAAGTTATGCTATCTCCTGATTTCTAGCATCTTCGAGCGAGTCGATCGCGGCTTTGAGAAAAACTTTTCCTTTAGCAACAAATCGGCGATCGCTCAAAGGATCGTAAGCTTCCCAATTACCGCTAACTTCGCGATCGCGCCACAAAAACCAGCAGCGGTAGATTTCCCCGCTATCTATATCATCGCACAAAGCCAGCCAATCATCCCCCGTGAGAGCGCTGGCATCTAATGCTACCAATTCCACCCACGCAAGTGCAGTGCAGGCATCAATAGCGTCAGCATCAACCGAGTCAGCAGATTTTGTAGCTATAGGTTGTGGCGAGCAAAGTGTAGACTTCATAATTTCTCCTTAATTAAATTAAATCACTCAGTCAATGAATTGCCTATTTATGCAACTGACCCGGTACGCCAAGTGGAAAAATTGTGTTTTGATAAATTTCTGGTTGGTCAAATTTACCAGCGGCTGATGCTTCTGTTAAATTATTCAGTGTATTAATTGTAAAAATGGCGGCAGTTCCCAAAGCGGCCATTGCCAGTCTGTGTAAGATTTTGCTCATTTGGCTGCTCCTTTTTTGCTTGGTGTATCTACTCTAAAAAGTTCAATGGTCATTAGCGGCGGAGATTGGGGAGTTAAGAAAAACTTTTTATACTAAAATATATTCAACTGTTGAATCCGTTATCAGGACAGAGTTTGAGGAGTCGATCGCCCAAAAAACCTCCCCAAGTAAAATTCCTTAAATTCCGGCTGGCTGATTATCTTCCTTAAAATCGCCTAAAATAAGAACTTAAGGCGTTAAAATTTCTAAATTTGTTCCCCTTTCACTGCAAGCGAAGTGCTCAAGTCAAAACGCGATCGCGGTCGCATTCTCACTGCCTCTGGCTTAAAGAAACTTAACGAGGCGCTCCAAGAATGGTCTGACCGACATAACATTAGAGGTACTCTGACTGAAATCGAGGCCGAGTCTGGCGTCGGTGCCGATACAGTCAGCAAAATTAAGCAGGGTAGAGAAGGTGCGGATTTGAGTAAAATTCGCCAGTTGTTCGCGGCTTTTGAGATGACTCTGGCGAATGGCGACCACCGATCGGCTAAACTAGACGATGCGGAAGATGCGGGTGAGTCGGACAATTTGCCTGCTGCGGGGGAAACAGCCAACAGCAGAATTGTTAAAGTATTTGTCAGTTATCGCAGCACCGAACCAGATCGCGAGTTAGGAAAACAGTTGGAAATGGCCTTAATCGCGATCGGTCATACAGTTTTCACAGCCGAAAATAACATTAGATTGGGAGATAATTGGTTCGACCGCATTAATTTATTCATCCAAGAATGCGATTATTTGCTGCTACTGTTGCCGCCAACGGAAAACCAAAGCGAACTACTAACATATCAAGTTCAGCAAGCAAAAGAACTGCAAGAATCCCGCCCAGACAGAAAACCAATAATTCTCCCCATCCGCGTCGGTTTTCCCCTGAACGCGCCTCTAAATCACGATTTGCGCGGCTATCTGTACCGCATCAAACAGAGGGAATGGAAAACCAGCGCCGACACTCCAATTATTATCGAAGAAGTTCTGAAATTGCTAGCAGAAGAACCCGCACCAGTTACCGAAGAAACGGAAAATTTAACACAAAAACAGCTATTAGAAATTAGCAGTGACGAAATACCTCTACCCGCCGCCGAACCAGAATTACCGGGAGGACAAGTAGATGTCGCTTCTCAATTTTATGTAGAACGCCCGCCCATCGAAGAACGCTGCTATCAAACTATTGTGCAGCCCAGCGCCTTAATTAGAATCAAAGCACCGCGACAAATGGGCAAAACTTCGTTGATGGCAAGAATTTTGCATCACGGAGCACATCAAGGCTATTGCACCGTCCCGCTAACTTTTCAGTTAGTAGATAAAGGCGTATTTGCCAACTTAGATAAATTCTTAAAGTGGTTTTGCGCTTACGTCGGCCGCGAGTTGCACTTACCCAATCAATTAGACGATTATTGGGACGAGATTTTTGGCAGCAAAGTCAACTGCAAAGATTACTTTGAAAAATACATTTTACCGCAAATCGACAGTCCTTTAATTTTAGGATTAGACGAGATCGATCGCGTTTTCCAATATCCAGACATTGCCGAAGACTTCTTAGGACTGCTGCGGGCGTGGCACGAAGAATCAAAGCGGCGCGACATCTGGAAAAAACTGCGATTAATTGTCGTTCACTCCACCGAAGTTTACATCCCGATGAACATCAATCAATCGCCTTTCAACGTCGGATTGCCAGTAGATTTGCCAGAATTCAACCATCAGCAAGTACAAGAGTTAGCAGCGAGGCACAACTTGAATTGGTCGGATGCAGAAGTTGAGGAATTGATGGCAATTGTCGGCGGACATCCGTATTTAGTGCGAGTTGCATTATATCACATTTCGCGATCGGGTTTGACACTCGATGAATTAAAAGAAACTGCGATCGCAGATGCGGGAATTTACAGCGACCATTTGCGCCGGCAGTTGTGGAATTTGGAAGAATATCCAGAGTTGGCGCAGGGGATGAGAGAGATTGCAGCGGCGGATTCTCCGGTGCCGTTAAAGGCGATGCAGGCGTTTAAATTAGACAGTTTGGGTTTGGTGAAGTTGCAGGGGAACGAGTGCGTGCCGAGGTGCGAACTGTACCGGGAATATTTTCGATCGCACTTAAGCGCGATCGTGTAAAATTTTGTGCGTAAGTGCGGTAAGTAATAATCAGGTGAATGATACCCATGAACGATATTTTTTTGATAACATCCGATAATTGGCTAGATTGGATAACCGTATTTGGTTATCTAGCCTTTACAGCTTTCATTGCATGGCGCGTGTTCACCACAAAGTAGATATATTATGAAATTACCTTCTGTCTCTTCTTCTTTCTTACTTCCCGTCCTAGCGCTTACGCGCCGCGTAACGCGCCTTCGCGGTTCGTTAAATAAACAGTAAAATAAGACAACAATCAACTCTGCTATACAGTTATGTCGGCCGTAGAAAGTGTTGCAGCAATTCCGAACGATCTGATTTTCCGCTTGAGCATCGAGCAGTATCATGCGATAATTCAAGCTGGCATTCTCACTGATAATGACTCTGTAGAATTGCTGGAAGGTTGGCTGGTTTTCAAAATGCCAAAAAATCCACCGCATCAAGCAACAACTCGTCTGGTCAGAACAGCTTTAGAGAACATTTTACCTGCGGGGTGGTATGTCGATTCCCAAGAACCGATCGCGCTTTCCAACAGCGAACCAGAACCCGATATAGTGGTTGTTCGAGGGGATACGCGACAGTATCTCGATCGCCATCCGGGGGCTGAAGATATTGCCCTGATTGTTGAATTATCAGATACGACGCTTCAGCGCGATCGCACTGTAAAGAAACGGATTTATGCCCGCGCTGGAATTGCGATTTATTGGATTGTGAATCTTGTTGAAGGACTGGTTGAGGTGTACTCTCAACCTCTTGTTGAAGTTGAGGCGTCAGATTACTGTCAAAGGTTTGATTTGGGGCGATCGGCTGTTATACCGATTATTGTTGAAGGGAGAGAAATTGGGGCGATCGCTGTGAATTCTCTATTACCTTGAGATAAAATGAGTAATATCGTTTACGGTTGTTTTTGAATGATTTAACCGCAGAGGCCGCAGAGGGCGCAGAGTCAGAGAAGAGAGAGATGAATAATTTCGATAGCAACGGATTTGAGATAAATCCTCAACTTGTAGGGTGCGTCAGACGAAGTTTTATGGCGATTATTCAAAGTTTAGGATAGTAGAGCACCTTACTAATTAAATGATGCAAGTAGGAGGCTTATAAAATAAAATGATTGACGAGCAATAGTGGGAAGAAATAAAAGAGTCTCTAAAAGTTGGAACTAAATTGAAAGGAGTAGTCACCAAGCACGGGCATTTTGGGATATTTGTTGCCCTTCCAGGGATAAAGTTTACCGGTATTGTGGAACTCGGGGATTTCAAAGATGAAGGTTTTCTGACACGCGATGAATATCCAGCAGTTGGTTCATCAGTTGATGTAGTCGTGCGGGCATTTAAGGAAACGGGACAACAAATTTGGTTAGGGATGAAGCCCAGCCAGTTGAATTAGTCAAAATTATTGGGAGTGATAAATTGAAAGAAGGCATTGCTGAAAAGCGAGATGATGTGGAACGAAGTTCCAAGCATCTCGTCCTATTTTCATCCTGGGAATTAGCAACGCCTTCATCTGTTGATTACTCAGCACTTTGCTATAGCATACCGAATTTACCAAGACGTTAGAAAATTCCAATCTTCTGTATCGTCTGGGTATAATAATGGTGGCGGTTGATTGGGTTGTTCGAGTAAGGTTTTATAGTCTCCTGAATCTACCCATTTTAGAAGTTCCGAAGCGCGCATCACGACCCAAGATTGGCTGGAATCGTTGAAACTGAGCAACTTAGTAAGTGTATCTTGAGACTTTACACTGTTGTCGCTAAATTCGCGCACTTGAACGAGGAAATCAGCGATCGCTTCCGGTGTTACATAGCAACTGGGTAAACCGCCAAGTTTCATCAACGCGGTAATCGCTACATCCACATCCTGACAAGCCAGCAACCCCGCCCGATCCGCTGTAAACCTTGCCATCATTAACCAATTCCAGAACGCCAGTTCTAACCCATTAGCTGCCAAACCGCCAAATCCTAATGTCGCTGCATTCACCCAATTCTTTAAAAGCGGCATCACCATCGCTATTTGATGATAGAGCAAATGCTGACTCTTAATGTGGGCGACTTCATGCCCCAATACATAAATCAGTTCCTCGCTAGAAAGCCATTCGTAGGCTTCTAAATTCACCGTTACAATTGGACTTTCAATACCAATCGTAACGGTAATAATATGCCCCCAACCGCGAAACAAATATAAATCTGGACAGGGATATAAATCGAGAATTTCACAAGTTTCTTCCAACGCCTGAGACAACCCCGGAAAATTGTTGGGAGTCACGCGAAAATCACTGCCCAAACATTGCAAACGGAGTAGGCGATCGATACCGTACTCATTCACTTTCTTCAGCAATAAAGAAACTCCAGGCATCTTTTCTAGAGACGCTAAAGCTTTGCGATCGAAAGGATGTTCGTAAGTCTCTGACTTCAATCCTAATAAGACTTTTTTCATCCTAAATAGACCTCCTTTAGTAGAAAATGTGCCTGTTCCCGATCGTGCTTAGCCATTCATCTCTCGATTCAGCAATGCCTGAAAGAACTAAATCTAAACTTGCTCTCTCAACTTTCGCAAAATCGGAATTTGTTCCAACTGTTCCGACCGTATACTATCCCAGTTTAACCCAATTGGACGCGGATAACTTGTATTAGTCTCAATTACCTCCAGGGCAGTAACAATCCAATTCAGCGCCCAATCGTGAGCTTGCATTGACAAACGCAAATCTTCGACTATTTGCAAAGGATGCACTGTTGTTACAATTGGCGTATCGATTTCTACTAACCCGAATTCCTTGAGCATAGCCAATTCTAAATCGGCAAATCCTGCACCTTTCCCGGTTCTTCCACCGTTACGTCCTGCTGCTACGCAGCCGACTATTACTAAATCAATCGGTTCCATTTCTGCAAAACTTACCAATTTTCCGCAATCGAGAGCTTTGCGGGCGATCCTCTTCGAGGGCTTCGCTAACGCACTTTCGGCAATTGATATATTTTGCCTCTGCACATCCTCAAGCGTTAACTCAACAAAACATCTATCGTCTGTCAATCGCGGAACTGCCATATACAGGCGTTTTCCATCTTGCAAAGCTTGCATCCGCACCGGAATTTGCGCTGAATCTGGATTGCACTTAATCGTTTTTGCTTGTTGCCATATTGGTACAGTTGCCAATCTTTCGGCCGCCAACTCGGCACCGACAAAGTTGGGAATATGACCAAACGGATCGCCAATAGAGGCGGCTTGCTGCTTCAGCAAAGACCAAATTTCAGCTCTTAACTTGTCTTTGTCGTCGTTATATCCAGTCCAATCAGTTTTCATGCTGTATTGTGGTACAATGTATCATACAAAAGTTTTTTTAATACGCCTCATTTCTTCAGTCTCGCGTTGCGCGGACTTTGTTTGACAAGGAGCGGTTTCAACCGCCGTTTCAACCGCCGAATGACCCCAAGATATTTTTGGGATTTTACCATTTTATCCTATGGATTTTACCACAAAACCCAGTTACTATCAAGTCGGTGGGAGTTTGACAAATAACGCTCCAAATTATGTGAAGCGGCAAGCCGACGACGACCTTTATAACGGATTGAAAGCCGGGGAATTTTGCTATGTTTTGAATTCCCGGCAAATGGGCAAATCTAGCTTGCAGGTGCGGACAATTCAGCGGCTGAGAAATGAAGGAATTGCTTGTGCTGCGATCGACATTTCGGAAATTGGCAACCGCGGCGTCACTCCCGAACAGTGGTATGCTGGTTTGCTACGCATTCTCGAAAATAACTTTAACCTGTCGGATATTGTCAACGTGCGAACTTGGTGGCGCGATCGCAATTTTTTAACCCCGGTTCAAAGATTGAGCGAATTCATCGAAACCGTACTGTTACCCAACATTTCCAGCAATATTGTCATTTTTATTGACGAAATCGACAGCATTCTCGCCCTAGATTTTCCCGCAGACGATTTTTTAGCCTTAATTCGATCGTGCTACAACAAGCGCGCCAACAATTCAGAATTCGATCGCCTAACTTGGGCCCTTTTAGGCGTAGCATCCCCGACGGATTTGTGCCGCGAGCAAAATGCCAGCAGCAATACCCCTTTTAATATTGGCAAGCCGATTGAATTAACTGGTTTTGACGAAACAGAAGCTCAACCGCTAGCAGCGGGGTTGGCAGAGCTTACAGACAGCCCTCATGAAGTTTTGAGAGAGGTTTTGTATTGGACGGGCGGGCAGCCTTTTTTGACTCAAAAGCTGTGCAAACTTCTGCTGGAAAATCCACAATTAATCCCGAATTTACCCCCCCCAGCCCCCCCTTGCCAAGGGGGGGAGAAAGATGCTGCCACCCCTTGCCAAGGGGGGGAGGAAGATAAAATTAACACTTCTAAAGAGTGGGTGGAGAAAGTAGTGCGCTTGAAAATCGTGGAGAATTGGGAATCTCAGGATGTCCCAGAACATTTGTCCACAATTCGCGATCGGCTTTTCAAAGAAAACCAGCGGATTGTGAGGAGACTCGGATTGTATCAGCAAATTTTAGAACAAGCTGAAATTGTCCCCGATGGCAGTGCCGAACAAATGGAATTGCGATTAAGCGGATTAATCGTTAAGCGCGGGGAAAAAGTAACAATTTCTAATCCTATTTATCAAGCTGTATTTAACCAAGAGTTAATTGAAGAAAAATTAGAAAAACTCTCGCCTTACTCCGAAGCGATCAAACTCTGGCTAAATTCTAGCTGTGAAGATAATTCCCAACTGTTGCGAGGCGATGATTTGCAGTCAGCATTAGTTTGGGCGGCCGGAAAAAGTTTGAGAAACGAAGATTTTCAATTTTTGACTGCCAGCCAAAAAAATATTTTGAGCGACCAAAATCAACTGCTGCGTTCAGCTACACTAGAAACCAAAAAAGCTGTGTGGGATGCCGCAAAAGCTTTGAGTGAAGCTGACTCTGCCAAACAAAAAGCCAAACAGTGGATCGGCATCGGTTCTGCGGTACTGGCAGCATCGTTACTGGCGGCGATCGGCTTTTCAACTCTGGCTTACCAGCGGTTTAAACTAGCACAAGCAAGTATTGAAATCGAACAAAATGGCAGCGATGCTTTACTATTGGCGGTATCTCAAAAGACAGAAAACAGCGAAGCTTTATCAGAAGCTTTACTGAGGGCGATCGCCTCTGGAGAAAAATTAAAAACTTTGGTTAAAAACAAACCGCGCCTAGAACAATATCCCGCAACTATACCCCTGTTAGCCTTACAAGTAATTCTCGATCGAATTAGCGAAAAACAGCCGATAAACCACTCATCACTTTCACAAAGAAAGATGAATTGGCAAGCTCATACTGGTGCAGTTACCAGCGTCAATTTTAGTCCAAACAGAAAAATTTTAGTGACCGCAGGCATAGACGATAGAGTTCGGATTTGGAACTTGTTCGGGCAAAAAATTCTGGAATGGAAAGCTTTGCAGCAGTCAGTTAATATGGTACACTTTAGCCCCAACGGTAATTTTTTGGCGACTGCCGGAAGAGACAGCACAGTTAAACTATGGAATTTATCAGGAAAAAATATTTCTACATTCAAAGAGATTCAAGGCTCAGTTACCAGCATCAGTTTTAGTCCCGAAGGAAAGTTATTGGCTGCCGCAGGAATAGACAGCAATGCTGCAATTTGGAAATTGTCAAAACTGCCCAAATCAATATCACCTAGCGTGAAACTACCCGGTCACAACGGCTTAGTGAGAAGCGTAAATTTTAGCCCGAGTGGCAATTTTATAACAACGTTAGATGGCAACTCTACAGTGCGAATTTGGAATTTGTCGGGACAACTGAAAAAAACCCTTCCCCTTCAGGCAATTGGGATCAGTTTCAGTCCGGCTCAACACCAGCATCGCTTTGCTACAGTAACATTGAATGGCAAAGTCGGGCTGTGGAATCTGTCAGGGAAAGAATTAGTTAATGAATTTCAAACATTGCATTTAGATGCGAAATCAATTAGTTTTAGTCCCGACGGAGAACGGCTTGCTACAGTCGGAATTGACAAGACAGTGCGGCTGTGGAATTTAGCAGGGCGGCAGGTTGCTCAATTTGAGTTTGAGGAGAATGTGGTTAGTGTCAGTTGGAGGGGAGATGGAAAGCAAATTGCTGTAGCTGGAAGCAACGGTACTGTCTGGCTGAGGCAGGTTGAAGGGTTAGAAGAATTGCTGAAGCAAAGCTGCAATTTTTTCACCAGTCAACCGAAGTATTTTAGAAGAGTTTCAACTCTCTGCAAGTAGGGACACGGCAATGCCGTGTCCTCTCAATAATCTGCAAGTATGACACGGCAATGCCGTGTCCCTACCCGTAGCTAATGACTTATGACTATCAATTTACCTTAACCGGCGAAACACTTACATTAGGATTTTTGACTTTTCTTAATAGTTCTTGTCGGGCTTGTTCGGGATTTTGTCCTTTGGGTACTTGATATAATAATCTACAGGAACCATCTTGAGAATTAGCTGCACAAATAATTAGTTGACCGCTGGGAGATGCACCTGATGTGATAATATTCTCCCAGTTACCTTGCGGTTGCGAGTTGTTGAGAATTCCCGAGACTCGGGTGCACCGAGTAATCGCGTCTTCTCCGGATTCATTGAAATAGTTATCAGCTAGCCACAGAATAACGGGAATATTTTTGCCTTGTTGGACAGCAATTGTAGCTGGGCGGCCGCCCGCAGCGCCGCAGAAGAATGAAGGCGTTTGGGCAAAGGCTGGACTGTTTCCTAAAATCGGAGCAGCAAGGGCAATAATTGACGCGCTAAAAGCTGACTTTAAGAGCCGAAATTTCATGAGCAGTAATAAGCTTGTTCATTTAAGGTTACTAATAGTTTAAAAAGTTAGACTGTTTGTTGCCGGGAAGATTAGGCATTTAGGGAAAAAAATAAAATTAATTCTGCAAATTTTTGCGATCGCATATACTGACCTCATCTAGGCTAAGACTCAGGGAAAAAAGCTGGCTGACAAAGACGGACGGGAGAAAATAGGTGCAGCGGCAGGGGCGCCAGCGCGCAGGAATAGGGTAAAGGTGCGGTTTTTCACCGTTTTTTGCTGAGCCTCGCTCTTCCTCAGGCCGTTCCACCTAAACTAGAACCTGTGTTAACATCGGTAAAAATATTCTCTTTAATAATCAACAATGGGCAATGTTCTGGTGCTGAACGCCTCCTACGAACCCCTTAACATCACCAATTGGCGAAGGGCGGTAGTTTTGTTGCTGAAAGGAAAAGCAGAACAGGTAGAACACAACGGGAAATTTATTGCGCCAAACTTCCCGCTACCAACTGTGATCCGACTGCGGCATTACGTCCGAGTTCCCTATAAGGATATTCCGCTGACCCGCCGGAACATCTTGCACCGGGATGCACACTCTTGTCAATACTGTAGTTATACGGGGGACGATTTAACCCTCGATCATGTAATTCCCCGATCGCGCGGAGGAGGCGACAGTTGGGAAAACCTCGTCACCGCCTGCGTGCGCTGCAATGTCAATAAAGGCAGCCGCACGCCGAAAGAAGCGGGAATGCCGCTGCGCTATCCGCCTAGGAAACCTCACAGCGGTCTTTATTTTGAAGTCACTAAACACGTTAAGAGCGGTATGCACAAAGAATGGCAAAAATATGTAATAGGCCTTTAAAACCCCCTGTCAGCGCAAGCGCGGGGGTTTTTTGCGGAAGGTTTGAGTTCTAAGATTGCTTAGTTCTTCGCAATGCACGCGGGGTGCATGAGTTAAAAAGTTAAAGAGTTAAAGAGAGAATTTACGTTCTTAAATCCGGTTTCTAGTAAGAAGTATTGGCTTTGACAACCAGGCATCTACAAAGAAACGGGGTTTAAGATCGAATGTCGCGCAAATCCTGAAATAGTTAAATTGTTAATTTTCAACGATGAAAGACCATCCCCCTAACAATTCCGATGAAACATCCGGCAACCGCGAAGGTGAACTTGATGCCAGCAGCGAGGTTGTACCCGAAGTGAGTGCGCCCGGGAAACGGCGCAGCAAAGCCGAAGTTGCTTCCCAAGAGAATCGCGGCCGTCTCCGCGAGGAATTGCACGATCGCAAAATCGAGCAGTTGCGCCAGATGTTCGATCGGCACAAAGGCACTCGCCAGTTAATCTTACTGCAAGATTTTCCCGACCCCGACGCACTTTCAAGCGCTTGGACTTACAAATTAATTGCCGAACAGTACGATATCCAATGCGAGATTATCTACGCCGGCACCCTCAGCCACCAAGAAAATATTGCCTTAGTTAAATTGACAGGGTTGCCGTTGCAGCGGTGGACGCTGGAAACAGTAAAAACTAAGGATTTGTCAGTGTTTCAGGGCTGCGCTTTCATCGACAACCAAGGGACTACTTGTAACTTAACCGAGTATATTTTAGCGGCCGGAGTTCCGATCGCCGCCGTCATCGACCACCACAATTTGCAGGGGGAAATGAACGCAGAATTTACCGATTTGCGCCCCCAAATCCGCGCTACAGCCACGATTTTTGCCGAGTATTTACAGGCTGGACTCCTAGCTCTCGACGGCAGTGTCAGCCTGCACATCAAGTGCGCTACAGCTTTGATGCACGGTTTGCGATCGGATACGAACGCCCTCAGACAAGCTCAGGAGGAGGACTTTTTGGCTGCGGCTTATTTGAGCCGGTTTTACGACCCGCAGTTGCTGAATGCGGTGTTGCAGTCGTCTCGTTCTAAATGGGTGATGGACGCGATCGAGCGATCGCTCAAACACCGCACCGTCCGGAACAATTTTTCGATCGCCGGCATCGGCTACCTCCGCTATGACGATCGGGATTCTATTCCCCAAGCGGCGGACTTTTTAGTAACAGAAGAGAACGTACATACAGCCGTTGTTTACGGAATTGTTCACGACAAAGATGAGGAAATTGAATTAGTAATTGGGTCGCTGCGAACTACTAAACTCACTCTCGACCCCGACGAATTTATTAAAGAAACTTTCGGTCAAGATGCTCAAGGACGCTTTTTTGGAGGTGGTAGAAGTCAAGCCGGAGGTTTTGAAATTCCGGTGGGATTTCTTTCCGGCAGCAATGAGAATAGCGATTATGCAAGGCTGAAATGGGAAGTATTTGATGCTCAGATCAAGCAAAAATTGCTGAATTTAATTAGTCCGACAGACAACCCGGTTTATCATAATTAGATTGACTAATTTTTCGCCAATCAATTGAATATTTGACAGGACTTATATAGTTTTTAATGAAGTGAGGTTAGCTCCTTGGAGGCTTAAAGAAGTCGGGTATCGAGGTATTTTGTTTTTTTAGGTAGTCTTACTTACCGAATCAGAACACCTCAGCTAACGGCTCAAGACTATATGAAAATCTTAAATACAGCAAAAACACCCTACCTAAAAGCCACAAAGTCATCTTCCTATTCATATCTATTCCGGTTACACCGGAATGGTATAGAGGACACGGCGAGTGCCTAAGTCCCTACGCCAGATTAATTGTAGGGAGTTAGGCACTCGCGGTGTCCTGACTGTGGGTAACATTAATTCCGATGCTACCGGCATATCAGCGGCTGCAAATAATAAATTACTGTACCGATCCCAAGCAGGTTAGACTGGTATAAAAAGGGTTGATAAAAGGAAAGGAACATGGAGATGTCTACACCACAGGCTTTCTCTTGCTCGTCAGAGAAATTTATCGAAAATTTTTTCAAAATAGCACTTCAAATCAACGATTTCACGAATTGGGAGATGTTTTTGCAATTGGCGGTTGCAGAAACCAGGGTGTTGCTGCAAACCGATCGCGTGATTATTTATGGCTTCCTACCACAGGGAAATGGTGTAGTATTAGCTGAAGCCGTCGATCCCTTGTGGCCGCGAATCCAGGGACAAGTGATTGACGATCCTTGGTTTGAAGCAACCTGGATAGAGCGTTACAGCCAAGGAGAAACGAGTGCCATTTCAGATATTCACGCAGGTGATGTTCCAGCTTGTTATGTGGAATTTCTCGATCGCCTCCAGGTTCGGGCGCATTTAGTCGTGCCAATCTTGTGCCAGAATAATTTGTGGGGATTGCTGATTGCCCATCAGTGTAGAAGCCTGCGGAAATGGCAATCCTCCGAAGTGCAATTATTGCAACAAATGGCACTCCAACTCGGCAGCGCGATCGTCGAGGAACAGGAACGGCATCAACAACTTCACCAATCAGAAGTAAAGCTAAAACCCGGAACCATTGAACTTCAACCAACAGAAACGGATATTATAGAGAAAAAGTCATTAGACATCAGTCTGCCAGAGAGTCAACAACAATCTTCTAAAATTAATCATCCAGCCAATGAATCTGAGCGATTAGAATGTTTACGGCGCTACCAGATTTTGGATACTCCACCGGATGGAGCCTTCGATCGCATCACGGCAATTGCGGCGCGTTTTTTTCGAGTGCCCATCGCCGTTGTCACCTTGGTGGATCGCGATCGGATTTGGTTCAAATCTCGTTACGGGTTGGATATCCAGCAAATAGATCGGGAACCCGGACTCTGTGCCTCGGCGATTTGGCAAGACGATGTGTACGAAATTAAGAATGCTCTTGAAGATCCGCAGACGATCGTAAATCCCCTAGTGTTGGGAGCATTTGGTTTGAGATTCTATGCAGCAGCACCGCTAAAAACCCATGATGGGTATAACTTGGGAACCCTTTGCATAATTGATAAGCATCCCCGTCACCTTTCAGCAGAAGAAAAAGCCACCTTACGCGATCTAGCCGCGATCGTTATGGATGAGATGGAACTGCGTCTATCTGCTCGCAAGCTGATCGAAAAAACTGAAGCACAGCGTGAGAGCGAAGAACGCTGGCAACTAGCACTACGAGGCAATAACGACGGCATCTGGGACTGGAATGTGAAAACCAACGAAGTTTTCTTTTCCAGTCGATGGAAAGAGATGTTGGGATTTGAAGAACACGAAATTTCTAACCATCTGGATGAATGGTCAAAACGCTTACACCCCGATGACCTCGATTTGGTAACGCAACTAATTCTTGACCATTTTGCCAAGAAAACACCGTTTTACATCTCAGAGCATCGGCTTTTGTGCAAAGACGGCAGCTATAAGTGGATTCTCGATCGCGGTCAAGCCCTTTGGGATAAAGGAGGCAATGTCATTCGGATGTCAGGCTCTCACACCGATATTAGTGAGCGCAAACAGGCGGAGTTTGAGCGAAGAGAATTGATGATTGCCTTAGAAAATGCAGTTTCTGGTATCTCTCAACTGGATACTCAAGGACGATATATATTTGTCAATCAATCCTATGCAAATACAGTTGGATATCAACCAGAAGAAATGATCGGAATGTTCTGGAAAAAAACTGTACATCCCGATGATTTAGAAAAGTTAATTGCGGCTTATCAACAAATGCAGCAAGAGGGCAAAGTAGAGGTAGAAGCCAGAGGGATTCGCAGAGACGGCTCTAGCTTCTACAAACAAGTGGTGATGATCTCGATTTACGACGATCGACAGCAGTTCATCGGGCATCACTGCTTTATGAAGGATATCAGCGATCGCAAGCAAGCAGAAACATCATTAAAACAAGATTTCGAGCGTCTGAGTAAAGTGATTGCTACCCAACAGGAAATCGCCATCCGCAATCCCAATCTTGATGCAGTCATGGCGGTGATTGCAGACAGCACTCAAGATTTGACCCGCGCCGACGGATCGGTGATTGAAATGGTTGAAGGGGATGAATTGGTGTATCGGGCTGCCAGCGGTATCGCCAGCGCCTATGTTGGATTGCGGGTCAAAATAGCGACAAGTTTATCGGGAAAATGTATTACGACCGGCTCCATCCTGCTTTGCCACGATTCAGAAACCGATGCACGGGTGGATCGGGCTGCCTGTCAGCGCATTGGTGTCCGGTCAATGGTGGTTGTTCCCTTGTTTTATCAACAAGAACGGGTTGGTGTCTTAAAAGTTATTTCAGCGACACCCTCTAGCTTTACAGAGTCAGACATCCAGACTTTACAACTGATGGCTGGGTTTTTGGCTGGTAGCGTGCATCTGGCTTCAGAGTTTGATGCCAAAAACATTCTCCTGAGTCAATTAGGGGAAAGTGAGGAACGGTATCGTTCTGTGATTGCCACCATGACAGAAGGCGTCGTACTTCAGCTAGCAGACGGAGAAATTATTGCCTGTAATGCCAGTGCCGAAAGGATTATCGGGCTGACCTCCCAACAAATGATGGGGCGTACATCAGTAGATTTAGACTGGCGAACTGTTCGGGAAGATGGCTCTCCCTTCCCCGGCGAACAGCATCCGGCAACGATCACCCTACAGACGGGAAAACCGCTATCAAATGTGGTGATGGGCATTCACAAGGCCGATGGAACACTGACTTGGATTTCGATTAATTCGCAACCGCTGTTCCAGAGGAATGAGTGTCATCCGTATGCAGTAGTGACGACTTTTGCTGATATTACAGAACGGAAGCAGGCAGAGGAGATAGTCAGAAATCAGGCTCAGGGAGACAGATTAATGGCAGCGACAGATGGGTTAACACAAGTAGCAAACCGTCGCTGCTTTGATGAGCGATTGCAGTCGGAATGGCACCGACTGATGCAGGCAAAACAACAGCTTTCGTTGATTATGTTGGATGTAGATTATTTCAAGCGATATAACGATTGCTACGGACATCTTGCTGGGGATACTTGTTTGGTGAAAGTCGCCAAAGCCGCAGCAGCGGCAGTTAAACGTTCCGCCGATTTGTTTGTGCGCTACGGGGGCGAAGAATTTGCTGCTATCCTGCCGAATACGGATGCTGCAGGGGCGATCGCAGTTGCTGAGTCGATGCGACAGGCAATCCGAGATTTGGCAATCCCTCACGAACAATCTGATGTGAGCGCGATCGTGACCGTTAGCATGGGAATTGCTAGCATGGTTCCCCGCAGGGGACAATCGCCCGAGGAACTGATAGCCGCATCCGATCGAGCATTGTACGATGCGAAACGACAAGGGCGCGATCGCTACGCCTCTAGCGCCAACCAGATGACGGCGGCAGATTTCAATAAAGTTGTAGAATAGGCAAAAGATGTCGATCGCGCCAAACTTCACCCATAAGTTCGTAGGCGTAAGCCGGGGCGGAGCCATCGCACAGCTATCACAAGGACAGCGACATTGCACTTATATCTGATCCGTCACGGTATCGCGGCCGCACCCGAAGAATACGATACAGACTCTGAACGGCCGCTGACTAAAGAGGGTGCGAGCAAAACCCGGAAAATCGCCCAGCGGCTGTACGAACTCGAAATTCAGTTTGACCTGATTCTCACCAGTCCCCTACTGCGGGCGCAGCAAACCGCCCAAATCCTGCAAACAGTCGGTTTGAGTTCCAAAATAGAAGAATCCCGCGCCCTCGCACCTTCAGGAGACATCGGGAACTGGCTGAAGTGGTACAAGCAGTGGCAGGAAACAGGCAGCAGCAACTTGGCCTTGGTGGGCCACCAACCAGACTTGGGCAACTGGGCAGAAACTTTGCTTTGGGGTCGATCGCAAGATGCCCTGATTCTCAAAAAAGCAGGTATCATCGGCTTAATCCTCCCCGAAATAGGTTCCCCGGTAGGCCGCAGCCAAATGTTCTGGCTGACTCCACCCAAGTTTTTGCTCCCCTAGAAACAGCGAACCGCGACATTAACAGGATGCGCCAGCACTCTTAAACCCGGATTCAAAGGACGCAGAAACCGGCTTTGAGGGGCGAAAATACTCATGGGTGCGATCGGGATCTCTGTTGAAAAACCCGGTTTCTGAAGCGCAATTAAATGATTATTTGGAAATTGGGTTTAAAACCCCGTCCTTCTAGGACGGCTTTAATTTCTTAAATCCATTCCTAAAAATCAGGGAATTGCTGGTATTTGTAGTATACTACAATCGTCAAGGTTAAACTCCTGTGCCTCAAGTGAAACAGTTAAGACACACTTTTAGGCATAAATTGTTGGACACAGAGCAGCGAATACTCTTAAAACAGCTAGAGAATCAACGCATTCTTTTTACCAGACAAAAATAATTTGGTTCATTTGTTAAGTAGGGTAGGGCATACCCGAACTCTAGGTTCATATCCTAGTACGCTTTTGGAGATAGACCCTCTGGAGTTGCTGTGAGTTGAACTCGTCAATTGGTATGTTGTACGGTTGAAAGGTTTAAGAAGTGCCGAAAGGACATAGCGCTTAAAGGTCAGTCGATGAATTAAGAATCCCCACGCCTTTAGGTCCGGGAGTGTCAATTGTCAAGACTGTGACACTATCTTCGTTTCTGGTAATGTACTTTTAGTAGATTGAACTCACACAAAACGGTATCGCAATGGTCGTCGGCGAATTCAAACCAGGTTTAGAAGGTGTTCCCGCCACCTTGTCCAGCATTAGCTACGTCGATGGACAAAAAGGGTTGCTGGAATATCGCGGGATTAGCATCGAGGAACTGGCACTGAACAGTTCCTTTGTTGAAACTTCATATTTATTAATCTGGGGGGTACTTCCGACAAAGGAAGAACTAGCAGCTTTCGAGCATGAAATTCGCTATCACCGCCGGATCAAATATCGCATCCGGGACATGATGAAATGCTTTCCCGAAAGAGGACATCCAATGGACGCCCTGCAAGCTTCAGCGGCTGCCCTGGGCTTGTTCTACTCCCGCCGAGCTCTCCCCAACCAGGGATACATTCGAGAAGCTGTAGTGCGGCTGCTAGCCAAAATTCCGACAATGGTGGCGGCGTTCCAGCAAATGCGACGGGGAAATGACCCGGTGCGGCCGAGGGATGACTTGAACTACTCGGCTAACTTTCTTTATATGCTCAACGAGCAAGAACCCGATCCGCTGTTAGCTAGCATATTTGACACTTGTCTGACTCTGCACGCCGAACATACAATTAATGCCTCTACATTTTCGGCAATGGTAACAGCTTCGACGCTGACAGACCCTTACGGGGTGATTGCTTCAGCAGTTGGCACTTTGGCGGGGCCCCTGCACGGGGGAGCTAATGAAGAAGTGATTGATATGTTGCAGGCAATTGGTTCGGTAGAAAACGTCCGGCCTTTTGTCGAGAAGTGCGTTGCCAACAAGGACAAAATTATGGGATTCGGTCACCGAGTTTACAAGGTGAAAGATCCGAGAGCAACTATTCTCCAAGGGTTAGCAGAACAGTTATTTGACAACTTCGGCCGCGACGATTATTACGACATTGCTGTCAAGTTGGAAGAAGTGGTTGAGGAGAACTTGGGTCACAAAGGAATTTATGCAAATGTAGATTTCTATTCTGGTCTGGTTTACCGAAAAATGGGAATTCCCATCGACTTGTTTACGCCGGTTTTTGCGATCGCCCGCGTTGCCGGTTGGCTGGCCCACTGGAAGGAACAGCTAGAGGCAAACCGCATTTACCGCCCGACTCAAATATATACGGGGACTCACGGTGCTCCTTATATTGCGATCGAGGACAGACACTCTCCTAAGGCATAATTATCAACCCAGACTGGTCAAGGGGGAGAGGAATTGTTTTACCAATTGAAGTGTTCAGTTAAAAACTCTTTAACTCAAAATTGAAAACTCAAAATTTCTCTGTTTGTCTGGCAAAAGCTGCCGTGGTGGGTTGCACCCCTCTTGTCGGTTCTGGTATTAGTTGGCGACAATAATAAGAAGTGACGATTTTCAGGAACTCCGGTCCTCAGGCTTGCAGGTCTGAGGTTTTTTATTGCACAAAGTTGCAGCCGATGTTGGGCGGGTTCACCAAAATCTGTAAAAAAGCGCGAAAGAGCCCGTAAACCCGCCCCAGCCACGCTCTGATTTACGAATAGTTTTCTAGAGGGTGCGATCGCAAACATCGTTTAATGGTTTATTACCCTCAGTATTCTACAGCAATGCCTTTTTCTATTTTTAACTCTCTACATTCCAATCTGCACCCCCAGGCAACTGCGACAAATATTCATCGATCGCATCTTCGAATTCACCTCTAGAATAAGTGTATGTCAGAGATAGCAGCCCTGTTGCGATCGCCATAATTTGCTCTCTGTCCGCTCTTTGATTGAGTTGAGCGCGGCTTAACTTTCCTTCCAACACTTCCCTGCTAGCCTCACGAATTACGACTTCTAGTTCATCTTCTATAAAAGGCTGGGAGCATCTCATATTTGTAAAAACACTTCTTATGGCTCCTTCCTTCTTCCTCTTTCCTTCTTCCTCTTTCCTCCTGCCTCCTGCCTCCTGCCTCCTGCCTCCTGCCTTAAAACTCCAATTTCTAGCTTAACTGCAAAAGTGAGATGCTCCCAAAAGGCTCCCACTCCGCAGCATTGATCTAGTAAGATGTTTTATTATCTTTGAGATCGAGCTTTTTAATACCTAGGACAGAATTAGCAATAGCAGCAGCCCAAGAATTTGTTAAACGCTGTTCAACTTGGTTTTTAATTAGGTGGATGACTAGAATCAGTAAAAAATATCCTATATTCCGCAGAGTTGCTTGTTTGCTGATGCCCTCTAATTCATCGACAATTGCTAGAGCATCTTCATTCCTGCCTTCCAAAATACAATTTCTCAGGTCTATTAATTCCTGTACCATTGCTTTTGCCCTCAAGATTTATAACGATTTCGTAAGGTGCGCAGTGCGCACCCTACGCGCTTTATTCTTCAGTCTGCAAAGGCGGACTTCGTTTGTACAGACGCGGTTTCAACCGCCGATTCCGCGCTACATCTAAACAGATTGAGTTACATGATGGCGGCTGGTCAATTTATCCAATTGATTCACCAACAAACTCAGGAACAATCCCACATCGGTAACAACTCCTGTAGATTCGATCGAACCCCGATCGCTCAATTTAGTCACCACCGCCGGATTAATGTCCACACAGACCATTTTCACACCCGCCGGCGTCATATTTCCCACACCAATTGAGTGCAGCATAGACGACAGCATTAACACCATATCCGCACCTCGTAACAGCTCAGTATATTCTTCTTGAGCCTTAACTAAATCCATTTGCGTGTCGGGAAGCGGCCCGTCATCGCGGATCGAACCTGCTAGAGAAAACGGGATATTATGCTTCACGCACTCGTACATGACACCGTTAGTAACCAGCCCGGCTTCAACAGCTTTTGCAATACTCCCGTAACGGCGCACGCTGTTAATTATTTTCAAGTGATGGCGGTGTCCGCCGCGCACAGCTACGCCGCGTTTCATGTCAACTCCTAAAGAAGTTCCCATGCTTGATTGTTCCATGTCGTGAACTGCGATCGCATTTCCGCCCAACAGCGCTTGTACGTAACCTTCGCGAATTAAGTGCGCTAAATGTTCGCCGCCGCCCGTGTGGATAACAACAGGCCCTGCGGTAACTACAACTTTACCACCCCGATCGCGGATCTGGCGCAATTCCCAAGCTACTTGTTCCACTACCAATTCTACGCGGCGCTCGCTAGAAACGCTGCCGGACATAAAGCTAAATTCCTGAGAATTGCGCTGTTCCCGCGATTCTGTTTTGCGGATGGTGCGGATGCCGACCACATCAACAACTACTTTTTCTCCTACTTTTAAATCGCGCAATAATTTGCATTTAGCCACTGGACTACCAGCAGTTTCAGTAATAGCAACAGCACCGTCCATCCGCTGATTTTGCGCTTTCACCCAATGACCGTTTACCCGCACTTCCGTGGGATAAATCGTACTCACATAAAAGTCGTCCGGGGCAACGCCATCTTGCACTACAGGCTCTAAAATTGCATCGCAAATCTCTTGCGGCGGGGGAACTGCACCCAAGTCAATCAGCAGTCCCATGATTTCTTCCATCACATCGTGGGAAGGAGCCGAAACTTTAACGTCCGCAGATGATGTGCTTTGCCGCTGCTCTCCTAAATTGAAGTTGAGCACTTGGAAACTGCCGCCGTTTTCGATAATTAAGTCTAAAGCGCGGCTGATTAAACCGGCATCAAGCAGGTGGCCTTCCATGCGAATTGTGCGGCTTTCTACCATCACGTTTGCCGATCGATCTTCTTGCACCGGTTCTGTGACCCGCAGGGTCAAGCACTTAGCAGCACCGCCAGCTTTCAGAAATTCGCTCAAGGGTGTTTCAATTACTTTAAACCCAGCATTATTGAGGCGCATTTTTAAGCTTTCGCTGACCTTATTCACGACCACAATTTTGTCAATATTGACGGCATTGCAGGCAAAGTTGGCAGCATCTGGTTCTTCGATGGCAATTCGTTTTTCCGGCGCAACTCGCATTTCAATTAAGCGGTTTGAGTAGGAATCAAATGCTGCTGGATAGTAGAGCAAATAGCCGCCTGTCAGGGGACAAAAACAGGTGTCTAGGTGATAGAAACGTTCGTCAACTAAACGCAGCGACAGCACTTCTATATTGAGCCATTTTGCTAGTAACGGGTGCGAGTCGAGCTCGGAACGAAAGCCGTATCCCGCCCACAACCAGCGGCCTTCGCGATCGAGCAAAGCATCGCCTGCACCCTCAAACGGCAAGTCTTTCGGCAGTTCGTGCACGGTGAAACCTTTGCTTTCAAACCATGCTTTGAAATAGGGTTCTTCGCCTTGGCGTTCTTTGTGATAGAAACGGCTGAGGACGAAAGTATTGCCTAAAAGCAAGCCTGCGTTGGCGGTGAACACCATATCCGGCCAGCCTTTTTCGGGCGGTACGAGGTCTACCACGGCGTTGTCTTTGAGGACGTGGTAGAGTTTTTCCCACTGTTCGACGGCGCGATCGCGCGATGATTTGTGTACGTTGCCCTCCATCCAAGGGTTAATTACGTAATCGACATCGTAGTGGTCGGGAGCACACATGAGGAAGCGAATTGAGTCAGTCATAATTCAGTTAAAATGTGGTAGATGCTACAGCAGACGTATGTTGACAGAGTTTGTATAATAGCAACTGTAATATCCACTACTAATTTTAGCAGCGGAACGTCTGGGGTTCAAAAGGGTAACTTGTTATTATATCACGGTTAGGATAAGGTTAAACTAAATCACAAGGGTAACTTGTTATTATATCACGGTTAGGATAAGGTTAAACTAAATCACAGATTTTTCGCAGGAAATACAGCAGAAAATGTCAGATTATGACGTACCCTACAATAGGCTCTGGTAGACGATTAATATCATGTCCGTGGAATTGCCCCTAATCTGACGGTGCAGGGGCGTTTACGCTCGTCTCTGGCTGATATTATAGATTGTTGGTGAACCCGCCCCCACAAGAATTATGGTTTATTTACCGGACATGATATGACAGCTTCTCCTAACTTTTAAGTTTTAACTTTTGCGAAATCGGCAGTTCGATCGCGAATTCTGTTCCCCGGCCAACTTCTGAATGACACTCCAGCTTACCGCCGTGGGTGTCTTTAACAATTTGGTAACTAATCGACAATCCCAAACCTGTGCCGCGGCCGATCGGTTTAGTAGTAAAAAACGGGTCAAACATCCTTGACTGAACCTCGGGACAGATACCGGGCCCGCTGTCAGCAATCCTGACGCAGACTTGATTTTTGCTGCTGACTTCAGTAACAATGCGAATCTGGTTAACTTTGCAAGTACAGTTTGCTGATGACTCTTCCACAGCGTCGATCGCATTCAACAGCAAATTCATAAATACCTGGTTTAATTGAGCCGGATAACACTCGACTTTTGGCAGTTTGCCGTAATTTTTAATAACTTGAATTTCCTGACGTTTTGGCTGTGACTGCAATCGGTGCTGCAAAATCACCAAAGTGCTCTCTATCCCTTCATGAATGTCGATTACTTTGCGTTCTTTTTCGTCGAGTCTCGAAAAGTTTCGCAAAGACAGCACTATCTGCTTAATTCGGTTAGCACCTTCTTGCATTGAAGCCATGATTTTCGGGAAATCGTCAGCGATAAAATCCACCTCTACTTCTGCCAATTCTCGGGCAATTTCGGGAACTGGTTCGGGATAGTGTTGCTGGTAGAGTTCGATCAACTTTAGTAAATCGCGAGCGTACTGTGCGGCGGGAATAATATTGCCGTAGATAAAGTTGACGGGGTTATTAATTTCGTGGGCAACCCCCGCTACCATTTGCCCGATACTTGACATTTTTTCGGCTTGAATGAGCTGGGCTTGAGCATTTTTTAAGTATTCCAGAGTTTGTTCTAACTGTTGCGCTTTCTCCCGTTCTCGTAGTTCGCTAAATTGCAAAGCTGCTTCTGCTTGTTTGCGATCGCTCATATCGATATGCGTGCCCGTCATCCGCAGAGGATTTCCCGAATCATCGCGCTCCATCACCCTCGCTTGAGCCAAAATCCACTTCCACTCGCCGGATTTTGTCAGCATCCGAAATTCCACTTCGTAGATAGAAGTTTTTCCTTGAAAGTGAGCTTCGATAGCTGCTTGAGCCGGTGGTAAATCCTCTGGATGCAACAGTCTTTCCCAGGATTGAAAACTATCTTCTATCTCCTCCACTTCATACCCCAACATCGTCTTCCACCGTGAACTAAAATATACTTCTCCCGTCTGCACATTCCAATCCCACAATCCCATAGCACAGCCTTCAAATGCCAGATAAAAACGTTCTTCGCTAATCCGTAAAGCTGCTTCTGCTTGTTTGCGTTCAGTAATATCCATTACTGTTCCCAAAAGTTGGATTACTTCTCCACTTTCGCTATAAATAATTTCCCCCCTAATCTCTACATATCGGATATGACCGCTGGCAGGCAAAATCCGCAATTCAATTTTGTAGGGAATTCCTTGTGAGATAGCCTGGTTTATAGTTTGGTCAAAAATCTCTCTGTCGTCGGGATGATACATTTCCAAAAGTTGGAAGTATGTCGGTTCAGGGATAGCTGGATCGAGATTAAAAAGGCGAAACACTTCTGATGACCAGGTAAATTTATTCAAGATTACGTCAAATTCCCAACTGCCGATATGGGCAATTTTCTGGGCTGCTGCTAGACTAGCTTCGCTTTGTTGAAGTTTAAGTCGCTGCTGCTTATCTTGTTCGAGAAGATTGGCTTGAGCGATCGCAATTCCCATTTGTGCCGCCACAGCTTTCAATAATCCGATCTCATCTTCCGTCCAGTGGCGGGGGCGATCGTACTGGTGCAAACACATCATTCCGTTGGCTTTTCCCTGGTAGGAAGTGCGAACGGATACCATCGACTTCAAACCTATTTGGCAGCACAAATCTCTGACATCTTTTAGCAGCGGTTCGGCAAAAACATCGTCAGAAACTACAGCATTATCTTGCGACAATACAAACTGAGCGTGAGGATTGCCATCCACAGGAATTTCTACATCGAAAAGCGATTCTACTCCTGATTTTGTATACTGACCAACACAAGAAATATGAGGATTAGGGTGTTCGGTGTAGGTGTGAATCAAGCAGCAATCAGCATTAAAAATTCTCCCTATTTGAGCAGTCGCTGTTTGAAAAACTTGCTCCTGATTTAAGCTGTAGCGTATTTCCAGAGTAATTGTTTCTAGTAAAAATCTTTGCTTTATTTGTCGCTCCAAAGCAGTTAAAGCTGTTTTAAGTTCGAGCTCTGCTTGTTTGCGAGCGCTAATTTCAGTAGCAGTTCCCAGAATTTTCCAAGGTTTGCCGTCCTCTGTTCTGGCAAACACGGTATCCCTGCTCAAGAACCAGCGATATTCACCGTTTTTGTGCTGAATTCTGCACTCCAACTCAAAGTTTTCACCGTCTTTTGCTGTCTCCATTCTGCTGATATGTTCTGAGAATGCCGGCAAATCGTCAGCGTGTATTAAGTTGGGAATAAATGCTCCTGCCATCTGCTGTATTTCTTCTATTGTGTAGCCGATCTCGCTATATATTTCGCGGTTAAAATAGAGATTTCGCTGTTCTATCACATCGTAAACGTACAAAAGATTAGGATTTGTTTGAATTACTGCCGACAGCCAGCGTTGGCTTTCTCGGAGTTCTGCTTCGATCCGCTTGCGTTCTTCTATTTCTGTTTCCAGCCGCGCCGTTTGTGCTACAATTTGCTTAGAAAGCCGACTGAGCAGCAGTTGATTTTCGACGCGAGCCACCACTTCTTCTATTTGAAACGGTTTAGTAATGTAGTCTACCGCCCCCAGCGAAAAAGCTTTAACTTTATCAAATACTTCATTTAAAGAGCTGATAAAAATCACAGGAATATCTTTAGTTTCGGGACAAGCTTTTAACTGTTCGCAGACTTGATATCCATCCATACCGGGCATCACGATGTCCAGCAAAATTAAATCCGGTGCACTCGATAAAGCTAAGTTGAAAGTCAGTTTGCCATCCCGTGTCGCCCGCACTTTATATCCCCGCTTAGACAAAAGCTGAGATAAAAGGCGTAAGCTTTCTGGGTTGTCGTCTACCATTAAAATATTTTGTTTTAAGGCATCGCTTTCAGATGCCAGTGTTTGTATTTTAGCGTATTTTTTGTCAGATTCATTCACAACAGACCCCCTCAAAGTATTATTTTTTAATATCCTCAAAATTCATTAAAACCGCAACCGTTGGTAGTATAACTATTAGCTTGTCGCAGCAATAGTATTAGGTAGAGGTTAATTTATTGCCGGGATGTGAACAATACAAGTTTCAATCTGCTCCGCATCCTGTTTTTCGATGCCAGGTGCTCAATGAGCGACTGTATGCGATACTTTTATCAGCTATGGCAGGATAAATTAGACAGTCAGCCTCCTTTCAAGCTATGGGAGCGTAACCCTCTCATCGCCAAGATAGCGCACCCATTATATTTGTATTAACTGTATCAGAAATTCTTAATTGATTGTTGTTTTTTTTCAGAGTAAATTGTCGCAGCCGATGAAGAAAACAGCCGATATTCCTCAAATCACCGACTCAGCAGCCAAGTTTCATTAAACGTAAAACTTTTATAGTGTTTACAACCCGGTTTTGCCTACATTTACCGGGTTGCTCGGTGTTCTGTTTTTTCAGTAGATCTACTTACTCTAAACGGCAAATAAACTCACCCTGACAAGCTCCTACAATATCTGATCTTTTGTTGGCACGAGCGGGTCGATCTATGGCATTTTTGTATCAGCCTGCAATTCACCGCAAGCGGCATACACGGCTTTCACATTATACCAATTCAGAAAAATGCGAGCTATTTCTAATGCTAACTGCGGCTTGCCTTTGTCAATCAACCACTGCAAAAAAGGTGTCATCGTCCGCTCGTTCAGTATCCCGCCCAATGATAAAACTCCCCACAGTATTTGGTGCAAAAAAGTCATTTGAATCATCATCCGCACTTCCCAAATTGGGTGTTTTTGATAAAACAAAACTCCCATTCTCCCGCGCTGAATTTCTCGGTCAATCATGCCCGAAATTTGCTCTAAACTAAAAGGTGGATGCCAGTGATAGCCGACAGCAGCCGGACATTTAATCAGTTTCAAACCTAATTTTTTTAACCTGACACCCAATTCTAAATCTTCCCATCCGTAGAGTTGAAAGCGAGTGTCAAACAGTCCAGCAGCGAGCAGCCAGTGGCGGGCGATCGCCACATTTCCCGTTGCAAAATAAGCAGCCGAAAAATCCGTTATTTTGTAAGGTTCTGAAGTAGGATTATCGAAATTGCAAGTATTAATCACGCTTCCGTAAGTAAAAACCGCATCAGTATCTTTGTAACCCTGTAGCAAAGCATCTGCGTGTGCTTGCAAAAAATGCTCCGTAACGACCAAATCGCTGTCAATAAAAATAATCGTATCGCCCTTAGCATTTTCAACGCCCAAATTCCTGGCAGCGGCGGGGCCTTGGTGACATTGGGCGATCGCACGCACATGAGGCAACAAGTCGGCATCTGCCGCCAACCACTCCAGCGTCCCGTCAGTCGAGCCGTCGTCCACTACAATTACTTCATACTCTCTCACAATCTTACCGAACTGCTGATTTTCCAAGGCCAGTAGACATTTTGCCAAAATCGGTTTACGATTGTACGTCGGAATCACAACACTAAAAAACACGACTTTTCCCCATCGCCACAGTTACCGTATCCCACGGTAACAGATTTTCCGCAGCAACTCCGCCGCAAAATATAGAAGTTTAGCAAAAAAAGAATATATAAATCTGTACTATTTCTGACAAGAATCGATCTCAATTAGGTGCATAATACAAAGTTGGTTAAATATCACATCTTGCACCATTCTCCAGAACAGGCAAGATGCCTGTTCCACACAAATGACCTTTTTTTGTGGATGAGCATCTTACACCATTCTCCAGAACAGGCAAGATGCCTGTTCCACACAAATTAAATTTTATTGTGCGGTGGGCATCTTGCCCGCCCTAAAAAGCTTGGTGACAATAGTGCAAGATGTCACTTAAATTCAGGATGTAAATAGCAATGAGTCGCGCTAAAAAAGTTGTGCTAGCATATTCCGGCGGAGTCGATACCTCCGTCTGCATTCCTTACCTCAAAAACGAGTGGGGTGTGGAAGAGGTAATTACTCTGGCTGCGGATTTGGGACAGGGAGACGAATTAGAACCGATCCGCAAAAAAGCTTTGGCATCCGGTGCTTCGGAATCTTTAGTTATTGATGCTACGGAGGAATTTGTCAAAAATTATGCGTTTCCAGCGATTCAAGCTAACGCACTTTACGAAAATCGGTATCCTCTTTCTACGGCGCTGGCTCGCCCGCTAATTGCTAAATTGTTAGTAGAAGCTGCCCAAAAATACGGTGCAGATGCGATCGCCCACGGGTGTACGGGTAAAGGAAACGATCAAGTGCGGTTCGATGTGTCGATCGGCGCGCTCAACCCCAAGATTAAAATTTTAGCACCGGCGCGGGAATGGAAAATGAGCCGCGAAGAAACGATCGCATACGGCGAGAAATTCGGAATTCCGTCGCCCGTGAAAAAATCTTCTCCTTACAGCATCGATCGCAACTTATTGGGAATGGCAATTGAAGCCGGAATCCTCGAAGATCCTTGGGCGGAACCGCCGGAGGAAGTTTATTTGATGACAAAGGCGATCGAACAAACTCCCGACACACCCGAATATATTGAAATCGGTTTCGAGTTCGGAAATCCTGTCAGTTTGAACGGCAAAAATTTATCACCAGTTGCCTTAATTTCCCAACTCAACGAAATAGTTGGAAATCACGGAGTTGGGCGCATCGACATGATTGAAAACCGCCTCGTCGGGATTAAATCGCGGGAAATTTACGAAACACCAGCGATTTTAGTTTTGATGCACGCGCACCGGGACTTAGAAAGTTTGACCCTGACAGCCGATGTCACGCGATACAAGCGAGGCATCGAAGAAACTTACAGCCAAATGATTTACAACGGCCTTTGGTACAACCCTTTAAAAACAGCTTTAGACGCATTTATTCAGGACACGCAAAAGCGAGTAACTGGAACCGTGCGGCTCAAACTGTTCAAAGGAAATGCCACAATTGTCGGCCGCAAATCCGAAAATTCCCTGTACAGTTTCGATTTAGCAACCTACGGCGCTGAAGATGAATTCGACCACAAAGCTGCCGAAGGATTTGTCTACGTTTGGGGACTGCCAACTCGCATTTGGTCGGAGAAGAATCGAGGTTAGAAATTAGTAGGGTGCATAAGTCCGCCAGGGGTTTAAACCCCTGGCTAATAGCTAAAGTCCTCTAAAAGAGGACTGAATAATTCATTAGTTCTCTAATTAACCCGCTCCGATCTAAATTTTTCAGTCGTCTTTAGACGAATGCGAGCTGTGAGGCGGGGGTTTAAACCCCCGGCGGACTGTGCAGCGCCGATGGGGACTAAATAAGAGAAGCAATATTATGGCAGGATTTGGTATAATGCCTACGCCTGACTCAGTATTTCCAAAAACTCCTGCACAACTAAATCGGGTTGTTCGCTGCATCGAGTAACGTCATAATGCTTGACAAGACAAATGCCGGAATCTACCGAAAGTCCGCACACTTCATCTTCAGTTGCGTTTTGATCCGATGATTCGCTGTCAATTTTCAGCATCCCTAATTTACCTTGATGAAATATCAGAAAGTCAGCTTCTAAATTCTGTCTGCCTTCCGGTGTTGCGAATCGGAGTTGGGAGTTGGGGATGAAAAGAGTGGAAGTGCGATCGAGTATTTCGGCAATTTTTACTTGTGCGTCGGAGTGAAAGCAAAAACCGTTCCAGTCAATTTCGTTTTCAGAGTCAGGTTGAGTTTCCTGATTTTGTTCATCTTCGCTCGCTCTATTTTCCTGATTTGATTCAGTGATCGCATCGGGTATTATTGGTTTGTGTGAGTCCGTTTGGTACAAATCCGCTTTCACTAAGTTTGCAAATAGTCCGGCTCCACTTAGGTTAGCTCCACTGAGATTTGCGCCGCTGAGGTTAACTTCGATTGTCAGATTTCGCTGTAGATTCACTTGACTCCGCCGTAAATATCGCTTTAAGACTGATTTGAGATTATCTTTTTTAACTTTTTCTTCGAGTGCTGTTGAAAGTAGTTTCCATAGTTTAGCACCAGCATCTTTGATATAATCATATTCATATTCAGTGCTGGCTGCAATTTCTTTATAAGACTGTCCTTCCCAGGATTGACGAAACACTATCTCTTGAATCTTGTTGAGGCGATCGTAGTTGAGGGCTGTTTCTGCGATCGTGATGGCTTCGTCAACAGTCATGTGTCAAAGTCCCCTCATAGCTAAAACTGTATTATTATAGCAGATTCTAGCTTAACAGTCCAGCCACTTGGCCTCTAAGCTTGAATTATTACTTTGGTAATACTATTAGACTACTTTTATATTACTTTTTGGCTTTCAAGGCTGAGGTAGCATTGCTATACTGTTACAATAGCCGTTAGGTTAAGGGTAGTAAGACTATGCAACAGCTAAAAGAACAAATTAGCCACAACTTAATTACCTACCAAAGAGAGGTTGACGTTAAGCTGCGTGAGCTTTACAACCAAGGGCTACTTTCCGGTCAAGACATTGAACAATTTAAGATAGATATTCAACTTACTGGAAAAGCAGTTTTACAAGTCTTTGACTCAGAAAATAATTATCCTGAGAGTGTATTAAGAGTATATATGGAGAACTTGTTTGAAAAATACAGAATCGAAGTTGAATCAAAAATCGCAGCTATCGAAAAAAAAAGGTTAGTGTATCCACTTTATCCAGAGGATATTAATCAGGAAGACGCTCCGGAGCAAAATCAAAGTACGCAACAGAATTTGTTATACAAACTAAAAGAATGGATGAAAGAAAATTTACAGCCCAAAAAATATTCATTTAAAAGACGGAAGAATGGTTAATTTTTGCATTGCTTTTATCTGGATAATGCTTCTTGTTTTGCCTGCCATATGGTTACTTTTGGGACTAGCATATGCGCTAAACAAAATACTTCCTCCCGGAACACCCTGGATATCAGATTTATCTATGGATATCGGTACTAGCTTATTAAATATGATGAATAATTGTGCCAGTACCGGAGATCTGAAACTTGCAACTAGATCCGCTATATTTGTTTCAGGGTTGCTCAATGGAATTCTTCACTGGCACTTACTAGTATTTTCTATTGTTTGGGTTGTCTTTATTTGTGTCTTACTTAGTGCTGTAGAAAACTAACTTTTGAACAAAAATCATGAGAGAAGAGGAAACATATGAATGAGGAAAAAGTTTCTACGGTAACGGTTAGTGGGAACAGAGTTCCTGTAACTTTACAAGGAGATGGCAGTCGAGCATCACGGTTAATATTAAGTAGTTCGGCAGCACAAGAACTAATTTTTAAAATGGTTGGTAGAGCTTTAGCAACTCCAGTTAAAGCATTAACTATCGTTTTTGGTGAGGCTTACATTGATATATCTGCAACTTTTGCTGACATTGGTACAGAATTACACAGGATTAGATTAGAAGCAGAACTGCAAAGGATGCACGATGTGCTAGAAGTTTTTGGAAAAGAAATTCGTGAACTTTCCAGTCTTTCGTACACGGATGCAACAAAACAGTTATATGAAGCCAGACTTCTTGAAAGAATGGATCAAAGGCTCAAGCGTTTCCAGAAAGATGATATCTACTAAGTGTTCTCAGGGCTAAATTTCACATAACTTATCTTGATGTAAAGAACCATGCAACAAAATAATGAGCAACCAAATCAGACATCTTACTCAGTAGTGAGAGTCAGCAGCCGTCAAATCCAGAAGCACGATCGCAGCCTTGCTACTGACATTATACTTGCTCCCTATTCTGCTTACCAATCAGCGATAACTGCTGTGGAACACGCAGCTAACAAGAGCGACGTAAAAAGGATTAAGTTTGAAACTTTGTGGGATACTACTTTCGATTAAAAAAGAGCATAAAAACCCTAAAAGGCTTTGGTATTTAGGTATTCAGCTATTTTTCAGTCAAACTTCCTGGCTTACGGTTTAACAGTAAGCCAGCTTTTGATAACTACATATCCATCTTCTCAGCATAATCATTGTCGTTAGGACAGTATAAAACAGGCTCATAGTTACGATCGCACTTCCACTCCTCTCATTTGTTCACAGCACTCTTTGACGGATGGGTGAACAGGTTTGTGAAGTGCGATCGCTCAACTCTTAACTACCTCCAAACCCGTATCTTTAGCTACTTGTTCCGCTACAATTTCCTCCAAAGTAGCGACTCTCTCCCACTTAGACTCTATTGGCTCAAACTGACAGTAGCAAAGTACGATTTCATCCCAGTCGCAGTCTTCGCCAACAGCAGGATAGGACTGTACTTTTGCGACGAACCAGTCGCTTTGGCGGTGGTAAATTTCTCCGTCTGCGAAACGTTTAGATTCTCCCAAGCGATCGCCAATTTTAGGGATAGTTCGGTTTCTGGAATAATCCATCTCTTCGTGCAGCAAGTAAGTACCCGAACCTATGGCATCGAGCCTTTTTTCCCATCCAGTCTGTGCACCGTCAGTGCGGTAAATCTTCAGTGTTGGCTTGCCTTTTATCGAGTTAATCTTGGTGGTCATACCAGAGCTCCTGAAAGTTAATCTCTTCTCCTACAAACTCGCAGTCTACCTTCAAAACAGGGTCGTTATTAGGAATAAATCTCTGATAATCCCAGCCGTATTTTTTAGCCATTTCCGCGCATTTATCTGGAGGGGTCGCCGATTTTGTAAATCGCTTTTTCTTGGACTGGTCAGTTTCGGACGTTTTACCACCTTGGAATTGAACGCCGCAGCCTCATTATACTGCCTTCTCTTTAGATTGTCACAAATGAGTTTGAGGACGGAAGTTCTCGCTAAAAACTTGAGGATTTTGAGAACAGAAGTCCAGACTTATTAATAGGCGATCGCCACTCCTTAGACTTTTTGCAAAAATAGATAATATCTGCGTTCATTTGCGTTCATTTGCGGTTAAAAACAGAAAATCCAGAACTCTTGCAAAAAGCCTAACCAGCAATCTTACTTAGTCTTGTCCAAACTCCGCGCCTCCAACCAAATAGGAATTGCAATCCAAGCAACTGCTAACAGCAAAGCCAATACCGCAAATTGAGCAGCCCAAGCTACCAATTTCTCCAAAGACACAACTTGTCCCAAGAAGTAGGATAAACTTACCATTACAGATGCCCAACTGGCAGCACCCAAAATGTTGAACAGCGAAAATTTCCAAAAAGGCATTTCTGCAATACCTGCTAGGGGGCTAGCAAAAATTCGCAGCAGTGCAATGAAACGGCCCAAAAATACGGCTTTAGCTGCATTTTTGCTAAACTGTTCTTTTAAGTCAAACAGTTGTTCTTCCCGAAAACGGAAAAACTGTCCCAGCTTCAGCAGCAGCGGCCAGCCGCCGTACCTGCCGATCGCATAACCAAAATTTCCTCCCAATGTAGCACCAGCGATCGCACTGCCGAGCACAAACCAGTAATTCAGTTCTCCACTGCCAGCTAAAAACCCGCCAGCAATCGTAATTGTCTCCCCTGGAAGAGGAACTCCCAGATTTTCCAGCAAAATTCCCAGAAATACTGCCCAGTAGCCGTAATCGCGCGCAAACTGCTGAATAGTCTCTAACGATAAAAACTCAAAAGACATTCGATACTGCCTTCGTAAACTTTTGCAAAGCTCAATACATTTATATATTGGCTCGATTCAGTCAATAGTGCAATCTTTCGCTGTGATGAGGAACACACTCTTGTCGCGATCGCTAGTCCACCTAAAAAGTAGCCTTCTAGGCATACTAGACTAATAGAGAATTCTTGCGGTTGCGTTCCGCGCGATCGCTAGCCAGTTTTACTACTAAATTTATCACCACGGCGATCGCCACCGATTCCCTAGCCAGATCGCGAATCCTAAAACATACGCTGAAATCCCCTGAGTCTTTCAACAGAGTCAGCAAATCAACTCACTTATTCATACTTTACGATCGTAGGATAACTGCTATGGAATTTGCCAACTTCAACCAACACATCGTCCTTCAACCTCACAACTGCCTCGACTCCCAAGCAGGCAGCATCCTCCAGCAACAGCTAGCCGAGATTGTACCCGAGTGCCATAAACTCTGGGTAATAGACATGACAGCCGTAGATTTCATCGACAGTTCCGGGCTGTGTGCCTTAGTCGGCGGACTCAACGCCGCCCGCCACCGGGGATGCCGCCTCGTCATCTGCAACCTCTCAGCCACAGTCAAGCTAATTTTTGAAATTACTCAACTCGACCAACTCTTTGAAATCTTCGACAGTTTCGAGCAAGTTATCTCCACTGAAACTCCCGCTCTAGTTGCATGATTCAAATGAGAGCCCGAGTTTAAATCTCAAGTTTCCAAGAGGCTTCAAGCAACCGCAGAGCTAATTTCAATATCATAAATAGGTTTATTTGTCAAGCAATACCAATGACAAACAAATAAATCCGGCACTTGAACACCGACTGAAGCGATCGCAGGTGCAGCCGGAAAAGGCCAAAGTCGATCGAAACAAATCCTTTCCCCTACAAACCCGAACTGCATCAAATAAGTCGCCGGCGGCGCATTTAAAAGATTCAGCAACCGGTAAGCCAACTCGTACAACTGCTGCCGCCAAACATCCGACAAATGCACAGGTTGAAAGTAACTCAACTCGCCAGACTGCTTGCCAGATTCCGCACCGATCGCCTCAGCATACAGCGGCCCCTTTGGCGTCAACACCACAGGCAGCCAAAAATTGCCCTCGCCGACGGGTACTTGTAACTCCTGAGCCACTCGATCGCGCGCCGCCCAAATATTGCGGCAAAATCGATACACGTCCCGACCCGGAAAAACCAGATGGGACGGCAGATCCAGCGTCAAAGGACAAACGATCGCCCCGCCCGGAGCGATCGCGCCAGAATTGAGTTCAGAAACCCCACAGATATTGACTTCCGTTAAAGGGTTAGATTGAGCGATCGCCAGCAACAGAGCTTCCGCCGGGCCTTTTTGGGCATCCGCCACAATCAAAACCTTAGACATTGCCAAAGCTCGGCATTTGAATGCCCCGATCGTCCGTTTCATCGACGCTCGGCAGATCCAGGCCCTTAGCCTTGCGGCTCCGCACAGCGAGACGGTAAGTTACGCTTTGCAACTCAGTGTGCAACTGGCGGTTTTCCTTTTGCAGTTGATCCAACTTTTCCTTAATCGGCTCGATCCGCTCGGCAAACTTCTGGCGGTAAACCCCAGGCAATTCCTGAACCACCTGTTCCAGCATCCGAGAGCGATCCGTCAATTCCTGCACTGATTGCCGCAGTTGGTAAACCTCAGCATCCCGCTCTGCAATTTGTTCTTGATAAAAACCCACCTGTTCTTCAACAGCTTGCAGTTGTTCCCGCATCGCCTGCATTTGAGCTTGGTGGCGATCGGAAACTTCCGGTGCCGGCACAAAACTCGAATTTCCCTTCACCAGCCTGAAAAGTTCTTGAGACAACTGCTGCACCAATTGGTCGCGCATTTGCAGCTCTTCGGTAAGACGAGATACCTCTGATTGCAGTTCTTTTGAGCTTACAAGTTTAGTTTGATTCACGATGACTCTCAGCTTTTGCTATATAGTTTGTTTCTCTTTAAAATATCTTTCCCTTACCGCAGAGGCAAGAGGCACTTTAAAAGTTGGGAACCCGTGAGGCTAGATCGCTCGATCGGCTAGATATCAACGGTAAAGCTCAGTTTAACTCACATCAGGCACCCACGCCATCACTTTAGTTTCTTGCAGCAGACCCACCTAAAATCCTAGATTTTTTGTCAATAAACCAGGTTTCTGAGCTTTTTTGAGAATAGTGCCAGATATCACGTCTAACCGAGCGCAGCCGAAAGCACTTTGCCAGCTTCGTCCAACGTGCTGCCAAAACAGATAATTCCGTCCTCGTGACCGGCCATCGCCAGAATTTTACGCTCTGCCAAATTCTCCTCCTCAAAAAGTCTAAACATTTCTAAGGCCATCTGGGGAGTGCCGTAAGGTATTTCTTTTCTAGTAGTAGGAATCTTAAACAGCAGTTGCTGCCATAGTTGAGGGTTGTGGACGTGAATTATCCCGCCCACATCGTCTCTGTGAAGGTACAGGGCAGCGTGAGTCAGGGACTCCGACGAAGCTTGTACGGGGCCCCGGCAACCGAGGAGATTTTGTTCTAAGTTAAATTCTGTAACAGTACAGTAGGATTCTGGCCCCAGACATCTCAAGTGTGCAGTCTGGGTTCCCGAAATCACGAATTGGCAGGAATTGCCGAGCCTGACGCTGACGTTCCCAAACCCGATGCCATTTTCGTAGACGCCAATTAATCCCCAAGAGTGGAGCCGATCGCGCCAGTCCATCAAATCTGCTATGTTCCCGGCAGCTACAGGGTCTGCCTCTTCCCAGTCACAGCGGTACTTAACGACTCCTTCATCCATTAATTTTCCTGCCAGAGCGGCCGCGACAGACACAGCCCGGGCTGAGACTTAATCTAAGTTGTCAAACTGCTTTTTTTTGCTGCTGCCCGATGTCTCGGTGCATAAGTGCCTTACCTAATCTACATTCCTGTGTCGCCGTAATTAGCGATCGACATTAGCAAAAAGTAAGCTACGAAAGAAGAACAAATTATTCCAAACGTCATGGTCTTGCCTCTAGGTGATTACAAAAGTTCAAAATGAAAACGTAGGCTTTCTGCAGGGAAGTTTGATTTCAGGCTCTTGCCTCCTGAAGTTTCTGATGTGAAACTACATAACTTCCCTCAACAAGTTATGGATCTAGACTAAAGCATTTATACGGAGGTGAGACACCTCCTAAGGGATATTTAACGAGAAATTAGACCTGTATGCGGTAACTGGGGTAAAAAACAACCGTAAATTTACTTATTTTTTATGATTATACATATATTTAAGCTGGGAAAACACAAAAATAAAATTTTTTTTAGACAGTCTTGGACGCAACTGGCACAATCTTCGCGCGATCTAGGGTCGTCAACACCTCTGTCGATCGAGCAATTTTGAACCCTGACGCACCCTACAAGCTCAGAAACCATGTTGGTGAGTAATCTCATGCCCGGTAAAATCACCGCAATGAAGCTCGCCTCGGCGGGTTCACCAAAATCTCTAGTATAAGTTGCAGAGCCAGCAAACCCGCGCCGACCGAGAGGGGATGCTCGAACCGGACTTGAGATAAGGATCGCGAATTAAATAATTTACACTCTTGAAAGTGGGGTGGGCTCTTATAGCCCGCCCTTTCTGGACGGGCGGGACGCCCATCCCACAAGAACCATCAAAAATGTAAGTTATTTAATTCTCATTCCTTAGCAAAAAGGCAAGCCGATCGAGCAGTGATGCCCCGATCGGCTAAAGTCTTCTGTGGAGTGCGATCGCCCGCAGCCCTTTAAATGTGGAAGTGATACAAGATGCTGCCGTCGTCTTTAATTTCGCAATTGGCATTAAAGACTTCAGCTTGTTGGTTCAAAAAACGCTGAGCCACATCCGGCGGCAGCCGCGTTTCCATCGCAAACCGCACCAGAGTGATTTCGCCGCGGCCTTCTTTGATCAGTCGGTACAAAGCACTTTGGAGTCTTTCGCTCTCTTCTCGCTGAAAAGCTGCTTTGTACCTCCAATCGGCCACCGAAGGAATCAAACCCCGGCTGACCAAAATCGCCAACAGCAAGCCAATTCCCAAAATCAGAGGCACAGTCGGATCGCTCGTGGGCGTCGCCACAATTTGCGGCACTGTAGCGGCGGCCAAACTGCTGACCATTTCTTTTTCCGACGCTTGCGTATCCGCCATTGCAAGCTGAGTTTTGTTATAAACGTCTTGCTGAAGCTTCATTTGCTGCAACAGGCGAGCGCGCTCTCTTTCGTATTGGTCTAGTTTTTGCTGAGCTTGTTTGAGGTCTTGAGTGACTTGTGCCAAGCGTTGGTTGAGCGACTGATTGACTGATTGCCACCGATATCTGTTAATCAGGCGGCTTTTTTCAACCATGCCCTTCATCAACATATCTGCCGTTTGAATTGCTTGGTCCCGATCGAGCGAGCGATACCCAACAGCAATCTCTAGCGGTTGTTCCGGCTTAGAAATCTTGACACTAGCATTTTGTCGAACTTGCTGGGGCGACAGCTTAACTGCATCGGCCACTGCTTTGACAACATTATCTGCCAGCAGAACCTCCGGGGTGAGTTGCTCTCCCTGCTTGAGAATTGTCGTACCCGTACTCGAAAATTTGACGGGGGGATTATTAGAAGTGAGAGTGCCTTGAGCCATGAATCCGGGAGGCGGGGCGAGGCGGTAGGCCAGGGCGCCTGAAATACCCATAATTACAGCAAAACTGCCTAGGGCAATCCATCTGTATTGATGTGCTGAAGATCTAAAACGTAAATTTCCCATTTTGATAGTCAAGTCATAACATTCGCTTGCCGCAGCTACTGCCAAACCCAAGAGCGATCGTTTCTTTCTGGTTAGTTCAATTGACTGCTGAAAGTTTTTTCAGTTTGTACCTAAAAGCTATTAGCTTTTGACAGTTGTCAATATTCACGATCCGAAAAAACCGATCGAGCTTTTACTCGATCAGAGCTATAACTTCAGTTTTTGTCCTTAATAATTAATCTGTAACAAGGTTTCTGGAAGTCTACTGGCATCAGACTAGCACTCAGGCGTGCGAGATCCTCGCCTCGCCGTGTTTGTTGACATTCAAAACTGTCTCCTTTTCACCCTTGGGAATCCTCCAATTATCTTACGTCTTGGCGTCTGGCGGACGCGGTTGAACAATAAAAAAACCTTAAATACTTTGCCTAAAAACTTAACAAGCAAGAATTATACCATGCAGTTAAGAGTTTGCTGCATATTAAAAAAATATGAGGCTTTGGGCGCGAGACCAGAGCCACATATTCACATAACAATTAGGGTGCGATCGGTTGATGGTTCGATCGACCTCACAAGGGCGAATGTTCAGAAGCCGATCGGCAAAATCAGACCCTCGCGGGCCATGACAGCCTTCGGAAAAGCGATTTGCACGTCTTCGGCGATGCGATCGAGAAAATCGTCTGTGTGAGCCGGATCGTGGTGAAAAATTACCACTCGTTTCACCCGGGCTTCCTTAGCCATTCTCACCGCTTCCTGCCAAGTCGAGTGTCCCCAACCCACCTTCGGAGACTTGGGGTTGTGATATTCCTCGTCTGTGTACATCGCGTCGTAAATCAGCACATCAGCATCGAGGGCTAAATTGTAAACATTCTCATCTAGCCGATCGGGAAAATGCTCAGTATCCGAACAATAAACAACCGATCGTCCCTGCCAAGTCACCCGATATCCCATAGCAGTATTCGGATGATTCAGAGAACCCGTCCTAATCTCAATATCGTCCAGCATCATCGTCTGGTTGTGATTGAGTTCGTAAAAATTCAAATCTGCCTGCAAACCCATCAGCGGCACCGGCGAATTCGAGTGGAGCACCCGTTCGACGAAGTGCCTTTTCATGCAATCTCCATCCGGCGGAGTCGCCCCGTAAATATCAAACCTATTGCCGCGGATGAAAGCTGGGGCGAACAGCGGGAAACCTTGAATGTGATCCCAGTGATAGTGAGTAAAAAACATATAAGCTTGCACGGGCATTTCTTGCACCAACTGGTCTCCCAGCATCCGCAAGCCTGTTCCGCCGTCAAAAATCAAGCGTTTGCCAGCGACTCTCATTTCCAAACAAGAAGTATTGCCGCCGTAGCGAACAGTTTCCTGTCCTGGTGTCGGAACACTGCCCCGCACGCCCCAGAACTGTACTACAAAATCATCTATACCTTTTATTGATTCGGAGGGTTGAGGGCAATCAACGGGAGTTGCCGCTACAGAGGACAAGCTGATTTCCATTTTAAAATTCAGGCTTTAAGGTTCCACATTGTCCGTGATGGCGCAGCAGATGGTCGCATAACACTAAAGCTACCATTGCTTCGACCATTGGCACAGCTCTTGGCAAAACGCAAGGGTCATGCCGTCCTTTGGCAGCCAGCAGGGTTTCTTCGCCCTCTCGGGTAACGGTGCGCTGCTGCTGGCGAATTGTCGCCGTTGGCTTGAAGGCCGCCCGCAAAATGATATTTTCGCCGTTAGCAATCCCACCCTGAATTCCGCCAGAGCGATTCGTCACTGTACGAATTACACCCTTATCATCAGTATAGTATTCATCATTATGTTCGCTGCCCTTGAGCAGAGTCCCGGCAAAGCCCGAACCAATTTCAAAGCCTTTGCTGGCGGGCAACGACATGATGGCTTTGGCCAAGTCGGCTTCGAGTTTGTCGAATACGGGCATTCCCAAACCTTTGGGTACGTTGCGGGCAACGCATTCGACTACACCGCCGATCGAATCTCCGCTATCGCGAACTTTTTCGATCAGTTCAATCATTCTTTCGGCGCATTCAGCATCTGGACAGCGGACGATGTTGCTTTCTATTTGTTCTAAGGTAACAGTGTCCGGGTCGGCGACACATTCTAAGTCTTTGATGCGTTTGACGTAGCCGACTATTTCGACTCCTGCTGCTTGAGAGAGAATTTTTTTAGCGATCGCGCCTGCTGCTACTCTACCTATTGTCTCCCTCGCCGAACTGCGACCTCCGCCTTGCCAGTTACGAATTCCGTACTTGGCATCGTAGGTAGCATCAGCGTGGGAAGGGCGGTAAGTTGTCGCCATTTCGCCGTAATCTTGGGGGCGAGTATCTTGATTGCGGACTAAAATTGCGATCGGCGTTCCCAAAGTTTTGCCTTCAAACACTCCCGACAGAATTTCGCAGGTATCTGCTTCTTTGCGGGGCGTGGTAATTTTGCTTTGGCCGGGGCGGCGGCGATCGAGTTCGGCTTGAATGAACGATGCGTCTATCGACACCAAGGGAGGGCAACCGTCAATTACTACTCCGACACCGCCGCCGTGAGATTCCCCAAATGTCGAGATCCGAAATAAATGCCCAAATGTGTTCCCCATGATGCTTTAGCCTGACACCTAATAATTTTTAGCTTCAATGGAATAGAGATTTACTGTATTTCTGAAAAATATACCATTTGACGAGTAGGCGACAGGCGATCGCCCCACAGCATCACTCCCTTCCCACCCCGAAAAGAATATCTACCAGGGAGAGAGGGAGAGACAGAGAGACAGAGAATAGAAGATTTCTGGAAACACACTTAAATTCATCCGTGTATCCCTGTCCGAATCCGTGTTGTGCCTTCCTTCTTCTTTAGTCTTCGTGTTCTTCAAAAGGATCTCTCAATGCCTTAGAAGGAGGACCGAAAGCGGTGTAGATCGAGAATCCGGTGATTGCCACCAGACACACGCCCAGTGAAATGCCTAGAACTGCTGCGGGTTCCATATTTTTGATCGATTATTGAGTGCTCCACTCCATAATATTACAAAAAATAACAATCCGTCTGAAAGTCTAGTGATTTCAGGCGCAGTACGGTATGGCAGCCAACCCCCACTCCCCCTTCTCCCAGTCCCCCATGCCGCATTTCTGAGAAATTGCGATCGCAATTAGCGGTGAAAATATGTCAAACTTCTCTGTAGAGATTCATTGCAGGTGACTTATGGCACAACGGACTTGGTTAGGAGATATACTCAAACCCCTTAACTCAGAGTACGGCAAGGTGGCTCCGGGTTGGGGCACCACGCTGTTGATGAGCGTTTTCATTGGACTGTTTTTCGTGTTCTTGTTGATTATTTTGCAAATCTACAACTCTTCTCTGATTCTGGAGAATGTGGATATGGATTGGTCGAGTCTCGGCCGCTAAAAATTGATCGCAAAACAGTAAGGCTAAAAGTAAAAGCTGAGGGTTGAGGAGAAAGGGTAAAAGCTAAGTTTTCCCTTTTTTCCTTACCCTTTCTGATTACTTTTGGCATAAATAAACAAGAAGTAACTAAAGAAATTGCAGGAGAAAAACCATGAATATTTTTGGCATTGGTTTGCCGGAAATGGCCGTTATTTTTACGATCGCCCTATTGGTATTCGGCCCGAAAAAATTACCTGAAATCGGCCGGAGTATGGGGAAGGCAATTCGGGGATTTCAAGATGCTTCGCGGGATTTTGAGTCTGAGTTCACGCGGGAAGCCAAGCAGTTAGAAGAAGCAGTAGCAACTAGCAGCAAACCGGAAACTGAAAAACTCGCGGCGGCGAAGCCCAAGGAAGATAGCACAGACAGTTAAATGAACAACACTCAGAAGTCGGAAACACCAGCGGAGTTAGTGATTCCCCAGCTAATAGTTGGGTTGGGAAATCCCGAACCTAAATACGATCGCACCCGACACAACATAGGCTTTAATGCCGTCGATGCCTTGGCTAAATCTTGGCAGATTTCGCTGTCGGAAAATCGCAAATTTCAAGGCATATTTGGCGAGGGAAACCGGCCGCGGGGACAGAAAATCCGCTTGCTGAAACCTCTAACTTACATGAATCTGTCCGGTCAAGCGATTCGGGCGGCGGCAGATTGGTACAAAATACCTGCGGAGTCTGTATTAATAGTATACGACGATATGGATTTGCCGATCGGGAAATTGAGAATGCGTCTTGCCGGTTCTGCAGGCGGGCACAACGGGATGAAATCGACAATTTCTCATTTGGGTACAGACAAATTTCCCCGCTTGCGGATTGGCATTGGCAAACCTCAAAACGATGCTGCTAAAAATGAGAAAGATACGATTTCCTTCGTGTTAGGAAAGTTTTCCTCAGAGGAAAGTCAGTTAGTAGAGAAAGTGCTTAAACTGGTGGTAGAGGCTGTGGAACTAAGTCTGCATCAGGGAGTAGAAAAAGCCATGAGCCTTTACAACAGTCGCACAATTGCAGAAACAAACGCGGAAACAAAAAGGTGAGTTCGAGACGTTTGCCTGAAACAACAGCATATGTTCGAGTTACTGGCCAATCTTGGCAAAAAGGCACGATTGAGGGTGAAGTAAGTGCTGGCAATTTTGAGTGGCAGTTTCAGTGGCGTTTCACCTCAGAAAAAACACTGATACTTGAGCCTTCTCAGGGTAGGGCCTTGATTCAGGAACCGCTGCACCGTTTTCTGGAAAAATGGGATTATCAATTAGAACCAGGTGGCGATTATTCGTTTACGGTTCGAGCTCAGTTTTAAAATCTTGGTAATGGGAAATGGGGAAAAGGTAATCGGGAATAAAAACTTCCTCTAGTAGGATATCCCGATGCCAGTAATTCTTTAATTAATCACGGGAAATTGCTGTAATGGGAAATTGCGAAACGGTAATCTGGAAGGCAAACTTTCTCTAGTAGTATCTCCCGATTCCAGTAATTCTTTAATTAAAGCAGGTGGCGTCGCTTCTCGGTAAGCCCCGCAATAATACATTGTCAAAACAGCTTTGTAAGCCCAGTGATTGGAAGGTACATCGGTAAAATGATTTGGCAGGATTTCGGCCTGATTATGCACGCAAGCATTCAGAATTTGTTCTGGCGTTGGCTGGAATTGTGGAGTATTTTCTGCTTTGGCCGGAGCTAAAAAGCCTGTAGAAATTAACAGTGTAGCAGTGGCAAAGATGCTGAGTTTCATACGTTTATAAATTTCTGAATAAGTTGGTTGGTAGTGAGGACTTTAGTCCTCAAGATTGTGGAAAATAAGGACTCTTCGTCCTTACTACAAACCTTGGGAATGTTCAGACATTTTTCGCATTCCCAAAGCCAATAGGCTCAAAAACAACAGCCCCACCGCCCCAGCTAGCGGATTGCCGTTAACTCCTGTCACCCACTCGGGAACAGATGTCGAATATCGCACTAACTGCCCGATGTTAATTATGTAATATCCCCAGACTAAACCTGCATGAAGCCCGATCGACAAACCGAGGCGATTTTGGCGCGATCTTTTTCCCCAAACCAGAATCAAACCCAGCAACAACAACCCCGGAAACTGCGGCCAACTCCCCAGCATAGCCGCGACAGGTTTGATAAAATGAGATAGGGCAAACACCAGGCTATTCGCCCACAGAGATATTCTATAATTGTAATCCCGCTGCAACTCGTCCAGCAACCAACCGCGGAATACCAACTCCTCCGCAAAACCGACTCCAAGGGCGCTTAACAGCCCTTCTGCGATGATTCTCGGCAAATTATCAGAATTTTGCCACGCGACTAAGCCGAACAGCCCTTGCACCGCAAATAAGCTGAAAGTAAGCAAAAGCCCGATCGCCAATCCGATTAAAAGCTCAAAACCGTTTTTTCGCGTATTGATTAAACCGTAACTTTTGAGTAATTGGGTTTGTCCGTAAACCTGTTTCCCCCAGCGCGGCACTAGGAACAGAAACTCAGCAAACAACAATCCCATTGTCAGAATAGTTGCTAGGTTACTATCTTTAACTAAGAGATAAATTGGTGCTGCTAGCGGCAGCCAAATTGCTAGCAAGATTAATAGGAAAATTATTACACGTAAAGGAAATGGATAACTGGCTATTATTTGGAGGCGGTTAATCATTGTTGTCAATTAAACAGGTTTTACATGAGATATGTAGGGAGACAGCAATGCTGTGTCCCTACCCAGATTCTAAACGCACCATTGCCGTACCCCTAATGTACAAAGCAGACGGAAAAAGCTAGAATGGCATCATATCGGTTGAAACTTTAAGTGAAGCAAAACTATAACATCAGGTAACAATGACTGAAGCCTCGGATTTTTCAAATGTCGATCGCGAATTAGATGACACAATTTTAAGCTTCGCAGACATTCAGGCAGAACTCAACCTGCGCCACGCTAAAGATGCTCTGCGAGATATAGTAGAAAATCTCGACTTGACAGTTCAAGAGCGAACTGGACTGGAACCGGAAATTGGCGGGTTGGAGAAAATGCTCGACAAGCTAGAGCGCGCTTGCGTGCAAATAGCTGTGTTTGGGATGGTGGGAAGGGGAAAATCTTCGGTTTTGAACGCGCTGCTAGGTCAAAATGTGTTTGAAACTGGCCCGACTCACGGGGTGACTCGCACGACGACTATCGGGCAATGGGATGTCGGAGAGGGAATTGATGACAATTTGCCCGATCGACTTTCGCCAGTTATTTACCGTTTGTCGCAAGTTGAATTAGTCGATACTCCGGGAATAGATGAAGTTGACGGCGAAACTCGCGAACTTTTAGCCCGCCGCGTTGCTCAACAAGCAGATTTGATTTTGTTTGTAGTTGCTGGCGACATTACAAAGGTGGAATACGCAGCACTTTCGCAGTTGCGGGAAGCCGGAAAACCGATGTTATTAGTGTTTAATAAAATTGACCAGTATCCTGATGCAGACAGGCTGGCAATTTATCATAAAATTCGAGACGATCGCGTGAGAGAATTGTTGTCTCCCGATGAAATTGTGATGGCGGCGGCTTCCCCTTTGACGGCGAGGGCGGTGCGCCGTCCCGACGGAAGTATGGGCGTGCAAATGACTCGCAGTTTGCCACAAGTGCAAGATTTAAAATTAAAGATTTTGGAGATTTTAGACCGGGAAGGCAAATCTTTGGTCGCGCTGAATACGATGCTCTGTGCGGGTGATATTAACGAGCAGTTGGTGCAGCGAAAAATGGAAATTCGAGATGACGCGGCTAATCGAATTATCTGGAACGCGGTAATGACGAAATCGGTGGCGATCGCACTTAATCCAATTACTGTAGTTGATATTCTTAGCGGTGCGGTAATTGATGTGGTGATGATCTTAACTTTATCTAAAGTTTACGGCATTGCGATGACGGAAGCGGGCGCGGTGGAATTGCTGCAAAAGATTGCGATTAGTATGGGGGGAATTACTGCGGGTGAATTGTTGGCTAATTTTGGTTTGAGCTCGTTGAAAGGATTGTTGGGTTTGGCGACGCCAGCGACAGGGGGTTTGGCTTTAGGGCCTTATTTGTCTGTGGCGGTGACGCAAGCTGCGATCGCGGGGGTTTCTTCCTACGGTATCGGTCAAGTTACTAAGGCTTATTTGGCTAATGGTGCTTCTTGGGGAGATGATGGGCCAAAGGCTGTGGTGAGCAAGATTTTGTCTTCTTTGGATGAGGATTCTATTTTAAATCGGATTAAGGAAGAGTTGCGGGCTAAGTTGGATTTGGGAAGTGTGGAAAAACAGAAATTTCAGTGAGAAGAAGGAAGGCACGACACGGATTTTGACACGGATACACGGATTAATTATCGACCGTGAGTAGTTATTTGTTCTTTGTTATTTGTGAGGAACTACCGATGCCTGATGCCTGATGCCCGATGCCCGATGCCCAATTCCTAATATTATGTTATTAACCATCTCTACAACTCGCGTCCCTGCTACGGATTTGGGTTACTTGCTGCACAAACATCCCGATCGCCATCAATGTTTTCCGATGACTTTCGGGCAAGCCAGCGTGTTTTATCCAGAGGCAAATGCAGAAAGGTGCACGGCTGCTTTACTCTTAGATGTCGATCCGGTTGGTTTGGTGCGCGGCAAGTCGAAATCCGGCGATCGCCCCCTCGAACAATACGTGAACGATCGCCCCTACGTTGCCTCTTCCTTCCTGTCTGTCGCCCTCGCCAAAGTCTTTAGTACAGCTCTATCCGGTCGCTGCAAAGACCGCCCAGAACTCGCAGAAACCCCCCTTCCTTTGACAGTTAATCTGGCGGTTTTGCCCTGTCGCGGTGGCGAGAAGTTCCTGCGGCAAATGTTTGAGCCGCTTGGCTATCAAGTCGCAGCAAAACCCCTGATTCTTGACGAACAATTTCCCGAGTGGGGCGCGAGTCCTTACTTTTCTGTGGAACTGCAAAATACAGTTCGCTTGGCGGATTTGTTAAGCCATCTTTACGTGCTAATTCCCGTGTTGGATGACGACAAACATTATTGGGTGGGCGATGATGAAATCGAGAAGTTATTGCGTCACGGCGAAGGTTGGTTGAACGCGCATCCCGCCCGCGAAAAAATTGCCGATCGCTATCTGAAACGCCAGCGCCGTCTGATGCGAATTGCTGTGGCGCAGTTAGCAGAAGAAGCTGATATCGACCTCGATTCTGTCGAAGTTTCTCACCAGCAAGAAGAGGAAGTTTTAGAACAGCGAATTAGTCTGAATCAACAGCGTTTGGAAGCTGTGACGGAGGTTTTAAAGCAAAGTGGTGCTAAGCGAGTGGTAGATTTGGGCTGCGGTGAGGGAAAACTGCTGAAACTGCTTTTGAAAGAAAGCTCGATCAAACAAATTACAGGCGTCGATGTGTCCTTTCGGGCTTTGGAAATTGCCAGGGAACGTTTGCAGATAGATCGATTGTCTCCCGCACAGCAATCTCGCATTCAACTAATTCAAAGTTCGCTGATTTATCGGGACAGCCGCTTGACTGGTTTTGATGCGGCGGCGGTAATTGAAGTGATCGAACATCTGGATTTAGAACGGTTAGCTGCTTTCGAGCGGGTTTTGTTTGAATTTATCCGACCCAAAAGTGCGATCGTCACAACTCCAAATATTGAATATAATGTTCGGTTTGAAAACTTGCCAGCGGGCAAATTTCGCCACCGGGATCACCGCTTTGAGTGGACGAGAACTCAGTTTCAAACTTGGGCGAATGGGGTTGCCGAACGGTTTGGCTGTGGGGTAGAGTTTCGTTGTGTGGGAACTGAAGATTTAGAAGTAGGTTCGCCTACGCAAATGGCAATATTCGAGATGTAAAATCTATTAACTGGTTCCCAGGAATATCCTGGTAACGAGTAAACCCCGAAGCTTTTGTAGTAGAAACCTGAAAATCGATCGAACGACATCGCCAGATGTAAAACAGTTGAGTCAAATTGCGAAATCTTAGCCATCTGGTCTGATTAGTTATCAATAGTTGCGATCGCTAATCTTATGACTATCCAAGTTGATCTGTCCGAATTGAAGACGTTTGCTGATTGGTGTCGCGTCAAAGATCGCCTAACTGCAGAAGCTAAGCGCACTGTGGAGGCGTTGATAGAACTGGTTGAATGGAACTGTGTCTGGAGTTGGATGCCTACTCAAGTCATGACAGCACTGAAGAGTGAGATTAAAGAACGCATCTTTTTAGCCTGCAAAGAGTTAAATCTGAGCGACTACTACGACGAGTTTCCTTTGGAGGATGTAAGGAGTTTGATACCTGATGAAGTCAGGACAGCCCTAGACAGTGAGATTAAAGAACGCATCTTTTTAGCCTGCACAAAATTAAGTCTTCATAAATATTGCGATCGCGGGTATTCCTACCAGCTTACGGATCTGCGTCCATTGGCATCATTTACCCAGCTAACCAGCCTGGATCTTAATGGCTGCTATGAGGATTTTGATGGCTATGGGAGGAACCGTAGCTACGGCAAACTGTCCGACATTAGGATCCTTGCCAACTTCACAAATCTCACTGAACTCGATCTCGGTCAAAATAGCATTACAGATCTGAGTCCTGTTGCTGCTTTGACCGAGTTAAGGGTGTTATACCTCTCAGATAATCCCATCACCGATTTATCTCCCCTCTCTACCTTGAAAAATCTGACCGATCTGAACCTTGATGGAAGCCACCTGACAGAGCAGACAGATTTTAGTCCGTTGCTAGCTTTGACTCAACTACAATCTCTGGATGTATCCAGAAATTGGATTGGCGATCGCTCTTTAGAAACCATAGCTCAACTCACGACGCTGAAGAATCTAAACGTTAGCTACAACCGAATTACTGATATCAGTCCTCTGACAACCTTGCCAAACTTGATACATTTGAATTCTCAATGTGCATGGGATTTTTGTAAAGGGTAAAACACATCCCTCAATTATTAAAATTCCGAGCTGCTGATTTGAAGAAAAGTAGGACTATCCCAATGACTGACCAGCCCGCTCGATTAACTTTCACCCGCTTTATTGATTGGTGTCGCACCAAAGATCGCCTAACAGCAGAAGCTAAACGCACTGTAGAGGCATTGCTATATAAACTTAAACCATATATGGGCAAAATTTGCAGATGAAGATATCTGGCTGGAATGGAAAAAATGGCGATCCCAGAGTAGGACTCAGTGTAATTGTGATTTAGCCGATCGCATTTTAACTGGTTCCTGTCGCTGTGCCCCTTAGCCCATGTAAGCGAGGCTGGGGTTTCGATCGGACTTCGTGAGGCTTCACTGGTTCCCCGGCTGTGCCTGGGAACCGATGCCCAGAGGCTCTGCCTCGCGAGGTTCGATGAGAATTCGAGGCAGAGCCTCTGGATATGCGTTACCAGGCAGAGCCTGGTAACGAGTAAACGAGTAAAAAATCTATATTATTAAACAATGAAAATTACTTTCCCAGAACTATCCCTAGTCGTTCTCATTGGTGCATCCGGTTCCGGCAAATCCACCTTTGCCCGCCAACATTTCCTACCTACAGAAATCATTTCATCAGATTACTGCCGCGGTCTGGTTTCCGACGACGAAAACAATCAAGCGGCCACCGCGGATGCTTTTGAAGTATTACATTTAATCGCTGCTAAACGTCTGGCTGCGGGTAAGCTAACTGTGATTGATGCCACAAACGTTCAGCCGGAAAGCCGCAAATCTTTGGTGGAATTAGCCCGAAAATACCATTGCTTTTTGGTTGCTATTGTGCTAGATTTACCAGAAAAATTGTGTGCCGATCGCAATCAACAACGTCCAAACCGCAATTTCGGAAATCATGTAATTCGCCGCCACGTTCAGAATTTAAAGCGATCGCTCAAATCTCTAGATAGGGAAGGATTTCGCTACGTTTACGTCCTCCGTTCCCCAGAGGAAATCGAGGCCGTGGAAGTCGAGAGACAACCTTTGTGGAACAATCGCAAAGGCGACTGCGGCCCTTTTGACATCATCGGCGACGTTCACGGATGCTGCGACGAATTGGAACAACTGCTGCAACAGTTGGGCTATCAAATTATCGAAAAATCCAGCGAATCCGATTTGGGGAATTTTCCCACCTACGCGCACCCGGAGGGCCGTAAAGCCGTGTTTTTGGGCGATTTGGTCGATCGGGGCCCGCGCATTCTCGACACCCTCAAACTCGTGCGAAACATGGTACTCGCAGAAACAGCTTTGTGCGTACCTGGAAATCACGACATCAAACTGCTGCGAAAACTCAACGGCAAAAATGTCAAAATTAACCACGGACTCGAACAAACCTTAGCAGAAATTGCCGCTTTACCCGATGAATTGCGCGAATCAGCAGTACGAGAAATTCGCCAATTTTTAGATAGTTTGATCGGGCATTACGTCCTCGATGGCGGAAAATTAGTCGTCGCCCACGCCGGGATGAAAGCTGAATTTCAGGGACGCGCATCGCGCCTCATTCGAGATTTCGCCTTGTACGGAGAAACAACTGGCGAAATCGATGAATTCGGCTTGCCCGTCCGCTACAATTGGGCCGCCGAATATCGAGGTCAGGCAGCAGTTGTTTACGGACACACCCCCGTTCCCGAAACAGAATGGTTGAACAATACAGTTGATATTGACACCGGCTGCGTTTTCGGGGGCAAACTAACAGCTTTGCGGTATCCCGAAAGAGAATTTGTCAGCGTTCCTGCTGCTAGAATTTACTGCGAACCTGCCAAACCGATCCTCTTTCAAGACAGCCAAACTCCACTTAACAATAGAGACACGGATTCACCCGTTATCAATAGCGGTTTGGCGGCAGGGAATCTCACCGCCCAACAGCAGTTTGATGACGTACTGGACATTAGCGACGTACTCGGAAAACGCATTATTTCAACTCGCCTGCAACGTAACATTACGATTAAAGAAGAAAATGCGATCGCAGCCCTAGAAGTAATGAGTCGGTTTGCCGCCAATCCCAAATGGCTGATTTATTTGCCGCCCACAATGTCTCCCGCTGCTACCTCCAACGAACCAGGACTTTTAGAACATCCAGCCGAAGCATTTAGCTACTACCAACAGCAGGGCATACCGACAGTTGTGTGCGAAGAAAAGCACATGGGTTCCCGTGCAGTTGCGATTGTTTGCCGCGACGCACCGGCAGCTTTACGCCGCTTTGGCATTCTCAGCGAGAGTACGGGCATTTGCTACACCCGCACGGGACGGCATTTTTTCGATAATTCTGCCTTAGAAAGAGAATTTTTAGCGCGGGTAAATGTCGCTCTCACGGCGAGCAATTTTTGGGATAAATTTCAAACCGATTGGGTGTGTTTGGACTGCGAATTAATGCCTTGGTCAGCCAAAGCTCAAGGTTTGTTGAAAGAGCAATACGCCGCCGTGGGAACAGCATCTCGTCACGGGTTTGCGGAGGCGATTAAGAACTTAGAACAGGCAAACCAGCGGGGAGTTGAAATTAATTCTTTGCTGACTAGCTACCAACAGCGAGCCGAACTAGCCGATCGCTATGTTCATGCCTATCAGCGCTACTGCTGGCCTGTGAAATCGCTCTTAGACCTCAAATTAGCGCCTTTCCACATCTTGGCAACCGAGGGAACTGTTCACACTGACAAAAATCACTGTTGGCACATGGAACAGATTTCACAAATTTGTAAAGCTGACCCTGAATTTCTGTTAGCTACTGAATACAAAATAGTTGAAATTGCCGATTTTGACAGCCAATTGGCAGGGATTCAATGGTGGGAAAAACTGACGGCGGCGGGAGGCGAAGGAATGGTTGTTAAACCAATGGATTTTATTGTGAAAAATAGCAAAGGACTCGTACAGCCTGCGGTGAAATGTCGCGGGAAAGAGTATTTGCGAATTATTTACGGTCTGGAATATTCTTTGCCGGAACATTTAGAAAAACTGCGATCGCGCGGACTTTCCGGCAAGCGTTCTTTGGCGTTGCGAGAGTTTGCTCTGGGTGTAGAAGCATTGGAGAGATTTGTTGCGGGTGCTCCATTGAGACGAGTTCACGAGTGCGTTTTCGGAGTTTTAGCGATGGAGATCGAACCTGTCGATCCGAGGCTGTAAGTCATTGTAGGGGCGGATTTAGTTAGCCCTTGTAGGGACACGGCAATGCCGTGTCCCTACGGGGATCTCATTCATTTCCTCCTACTAATCGCTGCACTTCCAATGTCGATAAATTCATCATTTGTGCAACTTGTTCTAAATTCATTCCCGAATTTAACAGGTGAGAAATGAGCGATCGCAAAGCTGATTCCGCCGCCATTTGTGCTTGTTCCGCCGCCAGCCGTGCTTGTTGTTCCGCCAGCCGTTCTTGTTCGGATTGCTGGTAAGTCTTGAGAAACTCTCCTGTTTGAGGATTTCTAAACCTCAATTCTCCAGAGACTAAGTGCAATTCCAGTCCCAATACTTCGCTGTACAGCCACAGCGTATCGAAGGCGATATTATTGGCGGGAATCGGCTCGTATTGGTGGTTGTTGACTAAACGCACTCCTTGCAATATCGGATTCAGATAATCCCCAGATGGATCGTACTGAAAGTATTCCCTGACCCCCAAATTTCGATAAGTTTCTGGTTTTGTTTCTTGGTCTACATCTTGAGTTGTTGCCGATGTTATTTCTAGGACAAACTGCGGAGTTATTCCGCCTTCTTGCCAAACTTTGTAGTTATCTCTTTGGCGTTTTCGGACTCCGAATACTGCATAAATATCGGGAGCAACTACTGCTGCTTTGTTGCCTTCTTCGTAATAGACGAAAGAATTTGCTGACACGTATACATCCGATCGACCTTGAAAGTACAGCTTCAGAGCTTCCACGCTGTAAGTCATGTAATCGCGCGTGATGTCGCTTTCCGCCATCGGTTCTCCGTCGCTGCTGGGATATTCTATTTCTTCTTGTTCGATTTGAGTGAAAACTTTCACAGTTTAATTTTCCTCAATTCTGATTATTTTTATTTTAGCCGACAAGCGATTAAATTTTTTATAAAAAAAAGGCGTTTGTCAAGTACAAACGCCTTTTTATAGAGTTACAAACGCGGCGTCTTATCTTGTTTAAACGACGCTAACCATTCGCGAATTTGGTCGGCCGCAATCTCGCGCCCGCCCAAACCAAAAGCTAGAGCAATGCCAACTGCGATCGCCCCGAGCAGCAGCCCGAAAGCCAAATTCACAATATCGCTGCCAATGCCCATTTGTTGCAGCGCCAAGGCCCCAACAAAAGCAATAATCGCGATCCGAGCCGTTTGGCCCAAAAGCCGCGCTTGGCGAGTTCCAGAACTGGCAATCAAACTAAACGCCAGATTTGCCAAATACAAGCCGATCGCAAATACCACCAAACCGGCTAGCACCCGGCCTGCAACCAGCACAATACCGCTAACAATCGCCGTCAGCGCTGGAATCTGCAGCACGTCGGTAGCGGCCACCACAGCAAACAGAACGATCGTCACCTGCACCACAATGCCGACAAATTCCGAAGGCGTGCGGGCCGGAAGTTCGGGTTCCTGAAGTATTGTTGCCTCCGGATCGATCGAACTCCGCGGTAGCCTCAGCGGCTGTTTCGGTGGCTGCACTCCCAACCAAGAAAAGACATTGTTAAAGCCAATTCCCGTCAGGATATTAGTAACCAAATCGCCTACCCAGCGCCCCAAAATGTAAGCAAGCACCAGAATTAGCGCTGCCGTGAAGATTTTGGGAACCGCTGTCAAAATGTCGTTGAGCATCGCGACTGCAGGCTGGGAAATCGCCTGAATGTCCAAAGCGTTGAGAGCTGCGATCGCGGTTGGAATCAAAATTAAAACATAGACGATCGTCCCGACAATCCACGACACTGATTGTCCGCCCGAAGTCCGCGAAATTCCAAAGCGAGCGCCCAAACTGTCTGCCCCAGCAGCAGCCAACAGATTTGTGACAATCCGCCGCACCACCATAGCCAGCAGCCAGCCGACAAACCCAATCAGCACAGCTTCCAGAATTTTCGGAATTGCCGCCAGAATTTGGTTGAGTAAATTATTAACCGGCAGCAGAGCCTGCTGCATTTCCAGCGAGTCTAAAATCAGCGGCAAAAACAGCAGAAAAATGAACCAGTACAGCGCATTCGCCACAGTATCGCTCAGCAGCAAAGGGCGCTCGCTGGGCGCAGTTCCCACCTCCTGATTCAAGCGCTCGTCCACGCTAAAAGCCCGCATCGCCCGCGATACGGCCATTTTGGCTACAGTTGCCAACACCCAAGCAATCCCCAACCAAATTAGCGCGCCGGCTAACTTCGGCAAGAAACCGGTAATTTGATTGAGAAAAGTATTGAGGGGTTGCGAGACAGCCGTTAGATTCAGGCGGTTGAAAAAGGCAATTAGGAAAAAGACAAAAATGATCCAGAACACCGCTGCGGAAATCCATTTTTCCACTTGCGGGGCTCCAGCTCCTTCAGGGCGGCCTGTAATCCAAGCAGCCAGCCGATTGTCCAGCGTAGTCTTCTTGAGCAATCCCCCCACTAAAGATGAGACGAGGGCTGATACTATCAAGCCAACTAGCAGGATACCGACGGCCCAGATGAGATTTTCAATGTTCGATCCCTGAAGGAAATTGTTAATTCCGCGTTCGGCATCTGTCAGCGGATTCCCGGGCTGGGCCTGGGCCAAAATGCGATCGGACAAAGCCGCTATGGGGCCCGATATCGGTTGAGTTATTTCTTGCCAAGTTTCATTCATTTTTTTCTCAGGTTAACGTCAGATTTGACAAGGAGAAGACGAAACTTTAATAATAGTTCCAAAAAATCTAGACATCGCCTAAACTTAATGTTTGTACACTTTTAATCGTACTGGGTTAACTACAAAACCCTCTATCTAATTTGGGATCGACCCATCTCCGACTGCTTTTGGGCCAATATTCAAAGAACCGTTTACATCGGCATTTATGAACCGTCCAGTTGGGGTTCTGAACAATCCTCTTTTTACCCTACTGGCAATGTAGTCGGAATGTTGTTGAATTGGTTCCCAATCCAAGGCTGAACATTTGGATGTGTAACTTTCCTCAACTAACACAACTTGAATTACCGCAACTTGTCCTTTGTACTGCAACATTTGCAGCAACCGGCGATGGGGAATACAGGCAAAATTTTGATTTCTCATCTTACCAGTATTAATCCCATCATTAAAATCCTGGTTCCAGCCTCTAACCAGCAAGCCGATTTGATGATTGACGAGTTCTTTAATAATTGTGGCACTCGTCGTGTGGAGATAGTAATCCACTTTACAGTTACGCTTGTGCCACAATCTGGCGAGTTTTTTACTTTTTTTTTGCGCTGCAGGCAGCAATGATTTTAGTGCTTCGGATACTCTTTGATTAACTTGTAAAGGCTGTTCTAACTTTTCACAGAACACCTCGACAACATAACAACCTACTTTTGAAACAATCCGGATTTCCAGAATCGAGGTGACTTTTGAGGGCAACCAAATATTAGCTCCAGAGGGGCGAGCATATCCTTTTTTTAAGGATCTTTTGCTGACAGCTTGACAATTAAATACAAATACAAAGCGCCCGTCCTCTGTTTTTCGCTCTCTTGAACCTTTATAAGGAGGGATTTGCGTTGCTGCTTTAAATTTAGTTGGGTTTTCCTGATAGTTTCGCACCGCTAGATAATAGCTAGTCCATGCTTTGAGGACTAAGCCGATCGTGCTTTGTGGTACTTTTGCGGGCAGTGCTTTGTAATCAGGACTTGTTTTGAATGCGCGATCGACAGCCAGAGCGTTTGTTTGTTGGCTGGCGAAAATGTTTTGACGGTAGATGTAGTTAGCGCTGTTGTAAAGGTTTTTGCACAGCCAAGACAGTCGATCGGCTTCTCGATAAAACCTATGATTTGGTTTAATGACGTGCCTTGCGACTAGCTGCATAATTGGTATATATACTTTAATTCAAGATGATACACTGTATTTATGAGTGTGTCAATCTTTTAATTTCTGGAAAAATTGACAGCACAAGTAAATAAATGACTATAAAGTAAGCAAAGTTTTGTAATACCCTCCTTGTTGCAGGTTCTCATGTCAATTCGTCAAGTTTTCGAGCAATCCATTGAAATTAGCGCTGCGGCTACTCTGGTGGAGCAGTGTATAGTCGATCGCACTTTAATGCACAAGTGGCTCAATCCCCTGCTGCGTTGCGATCCCCAGGGCGAATGGGATACTGCTGTAGGAAGTCGCAGCTTATTTATCATAAAAATTCCGGTTTTGCAACCCACTTTAGAGAGTGTTGTGTTGGAGCGACAACCCGGTTTAATTGTGTGGGGGTTTGACGGATTTTTCAAAGGATGCGATCGTTGGGAATGCCAGCCTCAAATCCAAGGAACTCTCTTGATTAACCGCTTTGAATTTCAAATTCCCAATCCTTTAATTAGATTTGGTTTCAATCGCTTTGCAGCCCCTTGGACGCAGAAAGATATGAAAGACCAACTCCGCAGACTCAAACGGGTAGCCGAGCAATTATCTCAAAAAATGGGTAATTGATAATTGGTAATCAGTAAGATCTAAAAACTAAGAGCTCAGGACTTACGCATCGCGGTCTAAAAACCGGGTTTTTTACCCGATCTACGGTCTACACTTTTCGTAAAAAAACCCGGTTTCTAAACACTCGTGCACAAGTCCTACAGCTAATAAGAAAAAAAGCACCACTTCCCAATTCCCAATTCCCAATAATTCCCTGCAACTTCAGTTATTTACTTCGCATTCCAGATGGATTGGGCTGACAAATCATTTCTCTCGCCGAATTCACGGCTTGGTTGGCCGTATTTTGCAAAGCCGGGGAATTCTGATACAAAGCTTGCAAATCTTGCACGTCTTTAATCACTCGATCGTAGATAGCCATAGCTTGATTCCCGTCAACTTCTAAAGCCGGAGGGGTGTAATTTTGCATCACTTCTATCAGTGATATTTTGCCATCTTTGGAAGCTGCGACTAAAGCATCGCGAAGTGCCGGCGCGCTTTGAGTCCGAGTTGCCGGCGTATAAGCAACCTCGCCCAATTGTTTGAAAACAATTTCCCCAAAATAAGTGCTTGCCAGCCGCGCTACTAATTGGGAATCTAAAGGCACTTCTCGCGTTAATATTTCGCGCACCGATTCGGGAGTTTGTTTCGCCAGACTCAGAACGCTTTGCAGTTGAGAGGAAGCTTTGCCAGTTTGTACAAAGCTTTGCAAGTCGCTCATCGGTAGTGTTACGTCAACAGCACCGTATTTTACGGTAACATTGTCTAATGCAAAGGCTTTGCCGCTGCTGAGGAATACTGCACTTGTTCCCAGCAAAAGCGCCAAACCTAATGATAAAGACTTTGACATTCTTTTAGCTAAATGGGCTGACAGCGGTTGCATTCCGTTGAGATAACCTTGTTGAAACTGAAAGTTCATGAGTTTGTGCCTCTTTAGGTCAAAATACTTTTTCGATCGTCTGTGCGGGTATCAGTCGGGAAAGTGGACTCGGGATTTGCGTAAATGACCTATGATTTTACAGTCATGTCAAGCAAATTTAACCTATCAAAAGATAGGTGTCAATCGATCGCTTATATGTTAATGGCACAGGGGCGATAATTTGATAGAGCTTTGCAAAACTTATAAAAGCGAGATTTGGTCGTCGGACAGCAGTTGATTGAGTGTCGCTTTCACGTATTATAGTGTGCGACATATAGCGAATTTAAGTTCAAAGATCCAGATCGAGCCAATCGAGCAATTGGCGAATTGTAGCAGCATCAGCAGCATTCGGAGCATTTCTCAGGTATAGTTCCAAATCGTGGCGCGCCTCAGTCAAGCGACCAACTTGATAGTAGAGAATTCCGCGATCGCGCCGTTCCCCCACCGCATCGGGAAACAGCAGCAAAATCCGTTCGAGTGCCAAGAGTACCCTCACTGCATCTCGCTGCTGCAAGTAAATCGCCTTCAGATTTCCCAGCATTCGCCCCAAAAAATGCCGGCGACTTACCGGGGCGAGAAAAGTCGGCTGCAACTCCATAGGTTGACCGTAAATTTGAGAAAGTCTGGCTTGACAATCTTCTGGAAATAATATCTCGCCGCCGTTAAACGCATCAACAAAAATACCAGCTTCTTCAAAATCCGGTCTAATTAAAAAATGTCCCGGCATCCCAATTCCCACCATCGGAAAATCAATGCGCTTAGCAACTTCCAAATAAACCAAAGATAAAGAGATCGGAATGCCAGTACGCCGATCGATCACTTCATTCAAAAAACTATTGCGGGGGTCGTAATAATCAGCATCGTTGCCCGCAAACTGCAACTCCCCGTATAAATAGGCGTTAATAGTTTGAATGATCCGCAGCGGATAATTCTGTGCCGGCAGGCGATCGCGCACTTCATCTGCGATCGTGTCGAGAGTGTTGAGATACTCCTCGGGTTCTAAATTTGGGTATTCTTCCAAAGCCATGTAAAGAGCAGCTTTCGCCAGGTCGATCGAGCCATCCGGCTGATTTATTTCTCGATAAAAGAGTTGTCGGGCGATCGGAAAATCCATCTTGATTATTGATTTATTTTTAATTTACATTCTGAATCCATATCATGAACAGGCAAGATGCCTGTTCCACAACGAACAGGCAAGATGCCTGTTCCACAACAAAGATTATTCGGGTAAACCGACATTTTTGGTAGTATAATTAACCTTTTTTCTGGTAATACAGGCATTTTTTCTTGTGGAACAGGCATCTTGCCTGTTGCAGCTTTTGGTAGTATAATTAATTTTTTTCGGGTAAGATATGTACTTTTTCTTGTGGAACAGGCATCTTGCCTGTTGCCCAAAAGATATTAAAAACAGTGAATTATTTAAATTTTAATATACTCTAAGTTTTTGCCTCTAAATCTGCCACTATTTTTAATAAAGCTTCACGATTTTTTTTCTATCGAGCCAGATTGAGGTGAACGCCCTCGGATGTCAAATCAACTTTCAAATCCCGTGACTTTTACCAATCACCCAACTGCGGCGAAAAATCCGAGCCAAAGTCGATTCTTCCAAAGCAAAATAGATAGGGCGGCCGTGAGGACAAGTGCGCGGATTGCGAGTTTGCTGCCATTCATCCAACAAATTTTGCATTTGCAAAAGATTTAAAGGAGTACCGTTTTTCATAGCAGTGCGGCAAGCAGTCGCAACTTGAGCCGCTTGCAAATCTGGGACTTTACTGAGTTCAAAAAGCGCATCCGCACAGTCATCTCGATCGGCTAACAATTCAGGAACTTCGCGGGCGGCCCATAGCTGTTCGCCAAAACTTTCTACTTCCAAACCCAAGCGGGATAAATTCTCAATTTGCAGCGCCGATAACTGACTGAGAATCACGGGTTTTTCTAGACATTTTAGCTGCCAAGCGGCGCACAATTGCTCGTACAAAACGCGCTCGTGAGCGATGTGCTGTTCTATCAACCACATTCCGCTGGAATGTTCCGCAACAATGTAAGTATTGTGAACTTGAGCGATCGCCCTCAATTCCATCAATCCTATTGGATTAGCTTTTTCCTCTTCACCGCCGCCATCATTCTGCCTAGCCGAAATCCCGACACTGTAAGCACTTTTTTGTTCGGATGCCTTCAGCAATTGTCCCACTCGATCGGGAATTGGGGCAGCCGGCAAAACTTCATCATTCAGGTGCAAAGCGCGAGCAATTGCCTCGCTAATTTGTTCTTGCCAAAAACTCGGATCGTGCAGATAAATTTCCACCTTAGCCGGGTGGCGGTTCCAATCGATTTCCGAGGGGGAGATTTGCAGGTGAACAAAACAGACTGGATAGCGATCGCGCGGACAAGTGCGGGCAAAGGCGCTGAGAATAGTTTGCTCTAATTCGGGCGATCGCACAACTCGCCGGTTCACCCCAACTTTCACCCAATCCGGCCGCCTGCGGTGACAGCGATCGGGCAAACCAATTACTAACTCCAAACGCTGGGAATTAGGCATTGGGAATTGGGAACTGGCAACGGGTAATTGGTAATTAGGCTTAACTGTAGCGCCAACAAGTTGAGTTTCAATCACTAAATTTGCTGCTTTATTATTTGCAGGACTGGCAGGCAAATCTAACTTTAAATACTGCAAATCGCTCGATCGCACGCCGCGCACAAATTGAGGTAAAATGTGTTCTGCGGTGCTACCAGGAGTTACGTGCAAACAAGGCGTGTTTCCTTGACGCAACTGCCAATTAACGTGCGGGTGACAAATAGCAATTTGCTGAATGATTGATTGGATCGATCGCATTTGCTGTGCGGGCGACAAAAAACTGCGGCGCACAGGCCAATTGCCAAACAAATTATCAACAGTCACTACCGTACCAGGAGCGATCGCCGCTGTTTCCACCTCCACAGCAACGCCCGCGTTATTGTAAACCACCCGCCAGCCCGATCGAGCATTTTCAATTCCCCCCTTGTTAAAGGATGATTTGGCGGGGGTTTGTGCCGACTCTCGATTTTCCGAAAAATCCCCCAATCCCAAATCATTCGATCGGCTCAAAACCTCCAAACAGCCCAACTGAGACAAACTGTGCAAAGCTTCTCCGCGAAATCCCAAAGTAGCAATTTTGTAAAGGTCAGCTTCAGTGGTAATTTTGCTCGTACTGTGAGGCGAAGCCGCCTGTCGCAAATTTTCCAGATCCATTCCCGTACCATTATCTGCAACTTGCACCCGCCACTGTTCCGGCCAGACAGAAACAACGATGCGAGTTGCACCAGCATCCAGAGAATTTTCAACTAATTCTCGTACCGCAGCGGCGATCGAGTCAATCACTTCGCCGGCAGCAATTAAATTGATAACTTCTGTGGGTAAGGTTTGAATAGTAACTGGCATCAGATTTTTAGCAGTTCATTAATTCAATTCTACTTGATTCTACCAATCGCTACACAGTATTAGGACTTACCTTCTAAAAGCTGGTTTCTTAGATAGTCTTGGACGCACGGGCGGTCAGGAAGCAGGTTTTTATTGCAAAAATACTGCATCCCGACCTTGAAAACTTGTAAAAACCCGGTTTCTTTGGTATGTATGCGTCCTGGACTATGATAAAAATCATCTCTGACCGCAAAAACCCGGTTTCTCCACATATTTTGGTCAATCGATTTTAGATTTTAGATTTTAGATTTTAGATTTTAGATTGACCCCAGGGATAAATGCGGGGGCTTGAGGATTTGAGATTTTCGATTTGGGATTGATTCCACGGATAAATCACGTGGCGGGTATCACCTTTGAAATTCGTGGTCATCTTAGATCGAACGTGACAACGATCAAGCGGGTTTTTTTGTCGAGTGCATCCAGCACTGAAAATATTGTTCGATCGCAAGATATCTACTCATCAACCAAGTCTCTGAGGCTGAGTGAGAAAGTCCTCAGTATATATCTCCTTACCTACTTAAAGCCGATCTGTTCAAGCTTTGATTTTTGGCAAGTAGATGTAAAAAGTTGTTCCTTTTTCGTCCTCCGACTCATAAGTTATTTTCCCTTTGTGAGCCTCAACGATCGACTTAACAATCGCCGTTCCCAACCCGGTACCAGTCCGCTTGCCATAAGTCACAAACGGTTCAAATAACTTTTCTTTAATTGTCGGCGGAATGCCAGGGCCGTTATCGTAAATGCTAATTTCTGCCCACTCCTGACTTTGTGTCACCGCAATCTCCACCCGACCCCCTCTTCCGCCAAAAGCCTCAACCGCATTCCCAACTAAATTTTGTAAAACGCGCAAAATCTTATTTTCGTCTGCTTCCACTATGACTTCTGTCACCCGTACTACCAAATCTACTTTTGCTGCTTCGCAATAAACTCTGTTCAACTTTTCAAACTGCAGCAACGTCTGAATTAGATTAACTGGTTTTTTATGTAATACAGAATTCCCGCGCGAAAATTCTAATACTTCTTCAGCCATCCCCAGCATTCGCTGAACCTGCAATTGAATAAGTTCGCACCACTCCTGAGTTTCCTCATCTTCGTGCATTTCTTTGAGCATTTCTGTGGAGAGTTTAATTCCGGTAAAAGGACTTTTGAAATCGTGAATAATTGTGCTCACCATTTCTCCTACTAATACCATTTTTTGTTTGTGTACCAACTGGCTAACATATTGATCCGTGGTATCCCGTAAATTTTTAGTAATGAAACTAAACATTTGCAGTACCGAACTGCCTTTAGCAAACTGGAGAGTTGTTATTAGTTCTTCACGGCCTATTTTGGCCAAAGTCGAGCCGGCAACTGCCACAGCTCTAGCACTGCGAGGTTCTCCGTCTAAAACTCCGAGTTCGCCAAAATAATCGTCTGGCTTAGCGACAGCAACAGTTTGATATTTATTGTTTTCAATGCGCTTGCTAAACTGGACTTTACCTTCTAAAACTAGATATAAAAAATCCGCTGTTTCTCCTTCTTCAAAAACCAGCGTTTCCTCAGCAAAACTCTCCAAAACAGCTATTTGGCAAAGGTGAGCAGCTTGCTCTGGTTCAAAATAAGACATAAATCGATGAAATGCCAGATCCATGTTAAAATACCTGAGACTTAATTTAAACAGTTTCTTTCTTCTATTTTGGCCGATCGGGATCGGTGCGTTAATAAAATACAATGCTGCTTGAATCTGTCTCTATTTTCTGACATCCCAGGCTTGGACGCAAGGATCTGGGTCGGGATGCAGAGCCAGATTCTTGCATAGCAGCAGCAGTAATCTCACCAAAATTCTCAGTTAATTGACTAAAATACATAAATATTGTACTATTTTTTAGATTTATATTGGATGTGCGGGCGGGTTCTCCGGGCTGCCTCCGAAGATTTTAACTGTAGAGAGATCGTGTAATTTAAATGCCGATCGACCGAGTTTGCAAAAATTAACACTCACGCGATAAAACGATCGCAGCATTCTGCCCGCCAAAGCCAAAACTTAAACACACCGCATTTCTGACAATAGCTGATCGCGCACAGCGAACAAAATCTAATTCAAACCCCGGTTTTTTCATTCCAACGCAAGGCGGCAACATCTGATATTTAATACTCATCAAACAAAAAGCCGCGCCCAAAGCTCCCGAAGCTCCCAAAGTATGACCCGTAGCTCCCTTAGTCGAACTAACAGCAACTCCTCGGTGAAATAACTTCTCAACTAACAGTGCTTCGTGTCTGTCATTTAACTCAGTTGCAGTACCGTGAGCGTGAATAAAATCTATATCAACCGCCTCTAAATTACTGCGTTTCAAACATTGATTTACCGCCGCGATCGCACTTTTCCCCCCCAGCTCCGGGGCGGTGGCATGGCAAGCATCATTTGTCAAGCCAAAACCGGAAATTCGACCGTAGATTTTAGCGCCGCGACGCCTTGCCAACTGGGCGGATTCTAATACAAATAAAGCCCCGCCTTCACCGAGCACAAACCCTTCCCGATTTTCGTCAAACGGATAGCACCCAGTGTTTGCCAAAGCACCCATCCGGCTGAATCCAGCCAGAGTCAGCGGTGTGATAGGCGCTTCCACAGCACCTGCGATCGCCCGCTGACACTCACCGGTGCGGATTAAATCAACAGCGCGGGCGATCGACTGTAGGCCCGTCGCACAAGCAGCCATCGGTGCCAGTACCGGCCCCGTCGAACCAATTGCCCTCGCCGCTGCGATCGCCCCCATGTGAGGCAAAAAATTCACGAATTGAGAATTGGGCATTGGGCATTGGGCATTGGGCATCGGGCATTGGGCATTGGGCATTGGGCATTGGGCATCGGTAACTGAGAATTCTCTTTCCTCTTCCTTCTTCCTTCTTCCCTCTTCCTTCTTCCTGACATCCGTTACATCTTGTACAGTGCTCGTTGCCGAACTTCCTTGGCTTGCCAACAGTTCCAAATTTGCCTGGAAGCCGCGGCTAGAACCGATCGCAATCCCGCAATCAGGCAAAGGCAAAGTCAAATTAGCATCTTTCAAAGCATCTGCCAAAACCTGCCGAGTTAAAGTTATTAAGCCTGCTGGTTTTGTACCAATTAAAGCCAAATGTCGCGCTTCAAGTTCTAAAAAAGGTTGATGCCGATCGATTCCCGACTCTCCAGAAAGCAGTCTTTTCCAGCTTGTTTTCAGAGTGCCTAAAGCCGAAACAAGACCAATTCCAGTAACAACAACATCCATAAAGCCGATTTTAGATTTTAGATTGTAGATTTTAGATTTTGGATTAACATTCCTGGACGCACGCTAACAAAAAAAACCCGCTCGATCGTTGTCACGTTCGAGCGTATACGATCAAATTACGTGCAGAGAACGGGTTTTTACGTCCAGGAATGATTAAAATAAGCATCAGACCCGACGATTTGAGATTTTGGATTAAAAAGGGATAATCTCAAATCCAATTTCATTAGACTTCTTGCAAAAGTCCTTTCGATCAAATTTTCGGACGGGCTCTCCGGCCCATCCCACAAGAGAAAAAACTTTTTGTGGGACGGGCCGGAGAGCCCGTCCCAGCTATTTTTGCAAGAGGTCTATTCTCTCAAATCCAAATTCACAAGCATCAGATTGCGACCGCGGGAAAAATCCCAAATCTCAAATCCAAAATCCCAAATCTCAAATCCAAAATAGCTTTACTACCTTTAGCTAGCAGCCTTAAAATTTTCCAAACCTTGAGTCACAGTAGCCTTGTCAATGCGATCGCCCGCTTCAATCTTATCAATCACATCCATGCCTTGCTTGACGTACCCAAAAACCGCATAGCTGCCGTCCAAAAACGGTACATCCGTCAAAGTAAAGTAAAACTGAGAAGAAGCCGAATCAGGACTCTGCGATCGAGCCATAGCCACCGCCCCGCGACTGTGCATCAACACGGGTTTCTCCTTAACCCCAGCTTGTTCTAACGTTTGGCTGTAAGTAGGGTTTGCAGCACCTTTAGCTTTAATTTCCAGAGGAATCCTGCGTTCCTGAGACGTTTTTGGGTCAATAAAACCCCCAGTTCCCAGTCGCGCTGTAGGAAATTTAGGGTCTTTGCCCTGGGGGTCGCCGCCCTGAACTACAAAAGGCTGAGGTTCCCGGACGACTCGGTGAAAAACCAATCCGTCGTACACACCTTTCTGAACCAAATCGACAAAATTGCCCGCAGTAATTGGCGCATTTGTGCCGTCGAGTTCGATCGTAATTGGAGCACCTTTTACCGTCATCACCACCGTTGCTTTTCCTTCCAATCGTGGCAAATTGCTAAATTGCGAACTCGCCGCTACAGCAGCAGGAGAAGGAGACGGAGACAAAGAAATATTTTCACCCGACACCGGATTCGATGTCGGAGTCGAGTTTGCCACAGGGGAACTACCGCATCCCCCAACAAACAACGCGCCAATTATTAAAATTGAGAACAACCACCGCTGAATTTTGATTTGCATTTGCATTTGTATTTTCACTTTGAGTCAATTACGGACTTTGCAACTAAAGATTTTAATTCAATAGTCCGGACGGTTTTTAGATCGAGCGTTTGAAACCCGCGATTTTCCTTTGGTAGCGAACTTGCCGCAGATCCTTGAACGCCTTATTCTAGGGTTGGCTATCAAAAACTGTCGGAAGTATTGTTAATTGATAGATTCAAAAATTGGTAACGGGCTGACTCGCAGATCGATCGTTTTCACTTACCAGGTAGGTAAGGTGCGCGGCCCGGCGCACCCTACTAGACATTACCAATCGAAAATCGAAAATCGAAAATCGAAAATCCCTAAAGTCCTTCTAGGGGAACTTGCAAAAATCGAGCCAATTCGGCCGCTTGATTTTCCACTTCCGACAAAGCAATCGGCTGTCCGACTCTAGTCAGGGGAAACTGACGGCGGTCTTTGAGCTTAAGATAAATACTGCGGCGGGGACTGAGACCTTCTTTAATGTCCACCCGCACAGATTGCACGTCCGATGTCTTGCAAGTAAAATCAACTTTGCGGTTTTTGCCGGGAAAACCCCAGCGAAAGATCCGAATGTTACCAGTTTGTCGATCGAACTCGTTGTAACCGCCACCGACATCCCAGAGAATAGTCAGCCACAGGTAAAGCGCCAACAGCACGCCGCAGACACCGTAGAAACTCATCGCAATCCCTTGGGGGATGAAAATGAGCTGAGTCGGGTCAGAAAAAGGCAGCAGGTTAACGTGCAAGTAGCTGGAAATGCCCGACAGCAGGAAACCAGTCCCTCCAATGCTGACCACCGTCGCCCACCAGTAATTGCTGAAGCGGCGGGAGCCCAAAACCGGGTAGCGCAGGACAGGATCGATCGAGGTCATTGTTTTTGCAGTCATAAAATTAAACAGCCTTAAAGCCAAATCTTAATTCAATTAGCCCACCGAGCGTCACGCTTCGCCTCCGAGATCGCGATCGACCGATCGGCATTGTGTATCAACTCCTGCTAATTATGTTGAAAAATTATGAACTTCTAATATATAGTTATGTTAACTTTAATTAGAAACCTTGGTCTTTTAACAAGCAAAAGGATTTTACCCCAATGACAATCGCAGTCGGACGCGCCCAGACCGAAAGAGGCATCTTTGATGTACTCGACGACTGGCTCAAACGCGATCGCTTCGTCTTCGTAGGCTGGTCTGGCATCC
>NZ_JAUBTB010000041.1:0-67850 GCF_036704965.1 Microcoleus sp. F10-B2
CATAGCAATCATTTGAGGTTTTGGCAATTCTGAATTTCTTTGAAATGAAATCTGCTTGAATATCTGCGGAATGTGGGTTGGACAATACAAACCTCGAAAAAGCCAATCTAAGCGAGGCTAAACTGCGGGGAGCGAGTCTGATAAAAGCCAACTTGAGAAAAGCTTTTTTGTGTGAAAGTAACCTTGAGGGCGCAGACTTGAGAGGAGCTGACTTGAGGGGTGCTAATTTGAGCGGGGCATTTTTGTGCGGTGCTAATCTGGAAGGAGCTAAGCTAGATGAGGCAATTTTAAGTGGGGCAATACATTTTTGCGTCAGACAAGTTTGAGATCGCGCAATATATAACCGGAGAATCCGACAGCTAAGGACTAAAAAATATACTATTGACTTCGCTGAAAGTGAAGTCTATTTGCTGCTGTACCTTAGCAAAATGAAGCTGCATCTTGAGGATCTCTTTCTTGGAATTAGCTTGAGCAATCTTACTTTCCAAAGCCAGCAAGTTGCGGTTGAGAGTTTCTACTCGCACAGTTTGCTCGTGTAAGTCAATTTTTAGTTCTGTCGCCCGATCGAATTGAATCTGTTTGGGAACCAAGGCGAGGCGAACTGAATTTTCATCCTCTTTCTCAAGAGCTAGCAAAGCTCGCTGCTGCCATTGATTGGCTTGAGATTCCGCTTGATTGTACAGCCACTGAATCCGCAGTTGGGCGGAAATCGCGCTGCCAACAGCCTGACGCAGTTCTTTGAGAGGTTCCTGAATTTCTAAGATTAACAGTTCCCAAAGATTCATCAGTGGGCTGGTAAATTCTTCCCGTTCTACAGAGGCTACCAATGCTTCTAACAGCAACAAATTAGGTTGTATCTGCTGCATAATTGTCTCAAATATTAACTGTGCTTCGGACAACTCCCGATCGTATTTTTTTTCTGAGACTGCACCGGATGAGCGATCTAATATTTTTTGAGTGCTGTCTACATCCGCTTCTGAATCTGAACTTGAAGCTACAAAAGCCTGTAATTTTTCGCGGGCGATCGAATTCAGCGTTTGTCGAAGCAAATCGCAGGCAGCCCGCTGCACTGGTCCTGTTTCGCTTTGACAAATCTTGATGACTATTTTTAAGCCTGCATCGCCGTAATTCAATGTCTCTGTCAGGGCGGCAATTCGATGTTCGCTGACTGAACTAGACAGCCGGTGTTTAACTCCTGCTAGTCCGCCGAGCACTACACCGCCCACAGGAGGTGGCAGTTGACCGCCTCTAACTGCATCGTATGGTTTCGGTTGGTCGAGATTTTCTAACACAAGCATTTTCTGCTATAAAGAACCGGTCCGAACCTGTGTGAAGTTAAGGATTAAACAGCTAGCAATTCCAAAAAATCATGGAACTGTCAGCCCGCGATCCGAACCCTTAGTTCATCAATCATTCCCAATCGAAAATCGAAAATCGAAAATAGTGTGATTTGCACTTAATTATTGCTTCAAGGCAGGCAAAACCGATCGTGCTTTTTCCTAGGCAAGTTGACTACTTGAGGGTATCTTTAAGTACAGTCCTGGCTGCCAAGTGATTGCGAGTAGAAGTCAAAATTTCGGTTTCGCGTTCCAATCTCGCAGCAGTATCTTGCAATTCTAAAAGAGTTTGCTGTTCTGTCGCTGCGCCGTAAAGGTAGCTGGCTACCCAGTAGGACAATTCGGTAGGCAAACTGGGAATGTCTTCGGGCAGGTCGATCGGCTGATCCATCAATTTGCTGGAGAGGCGAACTACATCTCTCAGCAATTGTTCGACATCTTTTCCCAAAGGTCTGAGGTCTTGTTGCGGCGGTTCGTCTTCAATCCATTCTACTAGACCGACTAAATAGGGTTTTTCCCGAACGGCGTCGAGCACTCGGAACCGCTGCTGGCCGAGAGTCATAATTTTCATGCGATCGTCGGGGAGGCGCTGGCAGTGAATCACTTCGGCGCAACAGCCAACAGCAGAGACTTTGTTTTGGTTGGGGTCCCACATGAGCACACCGAAACGCCGATCGCCCTCCAGAATCGTATTCATCATGATTCGATAGCGAAACTCGAAGATTTGCAGCGGGAGAGGTCTACCTGGAAATAGAACCACTTCCGGCAACGGAAATAAGGGGAGTTCGCGAACTGCTACAGAGGAAGAGGATGCCATTGTCGCTCAAAAGTGACGGTACTTGCGCTTATTTTTCTTACTTTAACTGATTACAGGCAATTCCGGGGCAGGAGGGATCGGGCTTTTTCGCTCGCAACGGGATCGACGGCGAGCTATCTCCGGTGCTGACAGCTTGACAAAGGCGTTATTGCGTCAAAATGTTAAATATACCTTTTTGCTGAACTAAGTGATACTGAAGGCGATGATAGCGAATGCTAAAGGATGGTTTTTGTAGCGATCGCGCCTTAATTAAGAATAATTATTTAAGTTCGTGCCGGAGCCGAAATTATTGCTGATTATTAAGTAATAACTAATATTTAATAACTAATGAGTAGGGAATTTTCAACAAAAAGAAGGAACTATTTATTTAATCTTTGTTCCTTCTTTTCGAGTGTTCGATAAGTCAATCTACAGCTTGACTTCGATATCTACGCCGGCGGGCAAATCCAGTTTCATCAAAGCGTCAATTGTTTTGGCCGATGGCTGGTGAATGTCGATGATGCGGCGGTGCGTGCGGGTTTCAAAGTGTTCGCGAGAATCTTTGTCTACGTGGGGCGATCGCAGCAAGCAGTAAATCCGCCGTTTTGTCGGTAGGGGAATCGGGCCGATCGCTGTGGCTGCTGTCCGATTTGCTGTATCTACAATCTTTTCGCATGATGCGTCTAGAATTCGGCGATCGAAAGCTTTGAGGCGAATGCGAATTTTTTGCTGTTGAATTGTTGCCATTTTTGTTTCTTGAATTTTCTAGGTTCAGTTTATTTTTAGTCATTAGTCATTAGTCATCAGTCATTAGTCATCAGTCATCAGTCATTTGTTATTGAACATTTAACCCATAACTACTAACAACTGGCCACTAACCTATAACTACTCACTACTCACTAAATAGCAGAAAAGCCTGATTGCATTTGGCGGCTTTTCTGCTATTTAGTCTGTTATCGGATTCCTACTTGAGGATTTTGGAAACAACGCCGGCGCCGACGGTGCGGCCGCCTTCGCGGATAGCGAAGCGCATTCCTTGTTCGATCGCGATCGGGTGGATCAGTTCAACAGTCATTTTGATCCGGTCACCGGGCATCACCATTTCTGCTTCACTACCGTCATCAGCGGTGAATTGTTTGATCGTACCAGTTACATCCGTTGTGCGGACGTAGAATTGAGGGCGATAGCCAGAGAAAAAGGGCGTGTGCCGGCCGCCTTCTTCCTTCTTGAGGATGTAAACTTCAGATTCAAACTGAGTGTGAGGCAGGATGCTTTTCGGCTTGGCAATCACCATTCCGCGCTCAATATCCGCCTTTAAAATCCCCCGCAGCAGTAGGCCCACGTTGTCGCCGGCCAAGCCTTCATCCAACTGTTTGGTGAACATTTCCACACCAGTCACCGTAGTGCTGCGAGTGTCCTTAAGGCCCACCAATTCGACTGTTTCGCCGACTTTGATTGTGCCGCGCTCAATCCGACCAGTAGCGACAGTACCCCGACCCGTAATCGAGAATACGTCTTCTACAGCCATCAAGAAAGGCTTGTCAATTTCGCGCTCTGGGGTGGGGATGTAAGAATCTACTTCTTCCATCAGCTTGTAAATTTTGTCAACCCAGGGATTTTCGCCCTTCTGGATTTTGGGGTTAGCAATCATCGCTTCGAGAGCTTGCAATCCAGAACCTGTCACAATGGGGATGTCATCGCCTGGAAAATCGTAAGAGCTCAGGAGTTCGCGGACTTCGAGTTCCACGAGTTCCATTAGTTCTGGGTCGTCTACCATGTCTTCTTTGTTCAAGAACACAACCAAGCTGGGAACGCCCACTTGCTTAGCTAGCAGGATGTGTTCGCGAGTTTGAGGCATGGGGCCGTCTGCCGCTGATACCACTAAGATGCCGCCGTCCATTTGAGCTGCACCGGTGATCATGTTTTTCACATAGTCAGCGTGTCCGGGGCAATCTACGTGGGCATAGTGCCGAGTTGTGGTTTCGTATTCCACGTGAGCAGTATTAATCGTAATACCCCGTGCTTTTTCTTCAGGCGCGGCGTCGATTTCGTCGTACTTCTTAGCCTTTGCTTGACCTAATGCAGAGAGAGTCATCGTAATCGCTGCGGTCAAAGTTGTTTTGCCGTGGTCAACGTGACCGATCGTGCCGATGTTTACGTGGGGTTTAGTCCGTTCAAATTTTGCGCGTGCCATTCTCGATTTGTTCCTTGTTTCTTTTAGCGATTTTAGATTTTAACATTTTAGATTTTAGACTTTGGATTTCATCCAAAATCCAAAATCTAAAATTCAAAATCGTTAGTTACCTTTGTTCTTAGCGATGATGGCTTCAGCCACATTTCGCGGCACTTCTTCGTAATGGCTGAATTCCATTGTGAAGATGCCTCGACCTTGGGTTTTCGAGCGGATATCAGTAGCGTAGCCAAACATTTCTGCTAGTGGAACTTTTACAGAAACTTTGGCAATTCCCTGATCTGTCTCTTGACCTTCGATCTGACCCCGACGCGAGTTGAGGTCTCCGATGACGTTCCCGATGTAATCTTCGGGAACTTCAACCTCTACTTTCATCATAGGCTCTAGCAGCACTGGGGACGCCTTCATCACGGCTTCTTTGATCGCCATTGAACCGGCGATCTTAAATGCCATTTCTGAGGAGTCTACGTCGTGGAAAGACCCGTCTACCATAGTAGCTTTGAGGTCAATCACGGGATATCCTGCTACGATACCTGATTCGCAGGCTTCTTTCATCCCTTGTTCTGCCGGGCCGATGTACTCTTTGGGTACAGTGCCACCAACAATTTTGGAGACAAATTCAAAGCCGCTTCCGACTTCGGTGGGTTCTAGTTCGATCACAACGTGACCGTACTGACCTTTACCGCCACTTTGGCGGATAAATTTACCTTCGGCGCGGACGGATTTGCGAATGGTTTCACGGTAGGCTACTTGCGGCTGACCCACGTTGGCTTCTACTTTGAATTCCCGCAGCATCCTGTCTACCAGGATTTCCAGGTGCAGTTCGCCCATGCCGGCGATGACTGTCTGGTTGGTTTCTGGGTCAACGTTGACTCGGAAGGTGGGGTCTTCTTCCGAGAGTGACTGGAGGGCTTTGGAGAGCTTCTCCATGTCTTGTTTGGTTTTGGGTTCTACAGCCACCGAGATGACTGGCTCTGGAATAAACAGAGATTCCAGAATCACTGGCGCTCCTTCTTCGCAGAGGGTGTCGCCGGTGAAGGTGTCTTTCAAACCCAAGGCTGCTCCCAAGTCTCCTGCCCGCAGTTCCTCAACTTCTATCCGATCGTCCGCTTTGAGTACAATTAGGCGAGAAACCCGCTCTTTTTTGTCTTTGGTGGAGTTCAGGACGTAGGTTCCTTTTTTGAGGATACCGGAGTAGACGCGAACAAAGGTAAGCCGGCCGTAGGGGTCAGCCATGATTTTGAATGCCAGGGCTGACAGGGGCGCGCTGTCGTCTGCAAATCTTTCTGCGGTGTCGCCGTTGGGCAGGAGTCCTTGAATTGGAGGAACTTCCAAGGGCGAGGGTAGATAGTCGATGACTGCATCCAACAACAACTGAACGCCTTTGTTTTTGAAGGCAGAACCGCACAACATGGGGACGATCGTACCTTCGACAGTGCCGTGACGCAGGGCCAAGCGGATTTCGTCTTCAGTTAACTCTTCGCCTTCGAGGTATTTCTCGGTGAGGGCGTCGTTGGTTTCTGCTACGGACTCGATCAGCTTGGTGCGGTATTCTGCTGCTAGCTCTTTTACTTCATCGGGGATTTCTACTTCCTCGATGTCGGTTCCCATATCGTTGTTGTAGATATAGGCTTTCATTTGCACTAAGTCTACAATTCCCCGGAAGTTTTCTTCGCTGCCGATCGGGATTTGGATGGGTACGGCGTTCGCTCTCATGCGATCGCGAATTTGGCCGTAGACTTTGTAGAAGTTTGCGCCCATCCGATCCATTTTGTTGACGAACACGATCCTCGGTACTTTGTACCTGTCGGCTTGTCGCCAAACTGTTTCGGACTGCGGCTGCACTCCCCCTACCGAGCAGAACACTGCGATCACTCCGTCGAGCACTCGCATCGAGCGTTCAACTTCGATCGTGAAGTCTACGTGTCCGGGAGTGTCGATGATGTTGATTTTGTAATCTTTCCAACTGGTGGTGATAGCAGCGGCAGTAATCGTAATTCCCCGCTCCCGCTCTTGCTCCATCCAGTCGGTGACTGCTGTTCCCTCGTGCACTTCACCCATTTTGTGAACCATGCCTGAATAGAACAGAATTCTTTCAGTTGTTGTTGTTTTGCCCGCGTCGATGTGGGCTGCGATGCCGATGTTGCGAGTTTTTTCTAGCGGGACGGTACGTGCCACAGCTACCTCCTTAATCTTGTGTTGCTGTTATAATACTATTATACTACACAGTAACCCTATTTTGCACTCCCCAGCGACTTACAAAAGTCTCTGGAGTTTATTGTTACATTTTAATATTTTTTGCAAAATTTGTTTACAAAAATATTAAGGATGCGACATGGAGGATTCAGAGAGTGCGTTAATTTTGAGTGCGTGAATTTTGTTTTTGGGAGTTTTGAGTTTGCTTCACGAATCGCAACTGCGCCAAGAGAAGCAATCTCAACACTCAAAACTTACACTTTCCAATTTCTCACCCGATGCTTTTATACCGCACGATCGCGCTCTTCTCCATGCCCGATGTGGCTGTTAGTACCGGTAGTGAGCAAAAGCCTTGTTAGCTTCGGCCATGCGGTGAGTTTCTTCGCGCTTGCGAATAGCACTGCCTGTTTCGTTAGCTGCATCCATCAGTTCGTTGGCTAGCTTGGCGGCCATCGAGCGGCCTGTGCGGGCGCGGGCAAATCTGATCAGCCAGCGGAGGGCGAGGGTGGTACCGCGATCGGAACGCACTTCCATCGGCACTTGGTAGGTGGCGCCACCTACCCGGCGGGCTTTGACTTCTACTAGGGGTGTCGCGTTTTTGACTGCTTTTTCAAACAAGTCTAACGGTTCAGCCCCTGTGCGTTCTTGGATGGTTTTGAGGGCGTCGTAGACGATGCTGGAGGCAACGGATTTTTTGCCGTGCTGCATGATCCGTCTCACCATCATGCTTACCAACCGGCTGTTGTAGGTTGGATCTGGTGGAACTGGACGTTTTTGAATAACTGTGCGGCGAGACATAGTTCTATTTCGGATTTTTGATTTTGAATGATTGAGTTTGGGGTTTTGGGCTCAGATCTCGATCTGTAACGATCGAGCTTGCAATTGAGCGGCGCGATCGAATTTATTTTTGCTTCCCAACCCCGACGATTGGGCGAGATCCGTGTTATTTTTTCTCTTTAGGACGCTTGGCCCCGTATTTGGAACGACCCTGCTTGCGGTCTTTCACCCCAGCGGTGTCTAATGTACCCCGAATGATGTGGTATCTAACTCCGGGCAAATCTTTTACCCGACCGCCCCGGATCATTACTACCGAGTGTTCTTGCAAGTTGTGACCGATCCCTGGGATGTAGGCTGTGACTTCAAAACCAGAGGTCAGCCTTACCCGAGCCACCTTCCGCAGCGCCGAGTTGGGTTTTTTCGGGGTGGTCGTGTACACTCTGGTGCAAACTCCGCGCCGCTGGGGGCAACTCTTGAGAGCTGGCGATTTGGTTTTTTTCTGCGTTTGTTCCCGTGCTGAACGGATGAGTTGCTGAATAGTGGGCATGAGTTACGGCATTTCTAGCTTTTTGCTGAATATAAAGTGATTTGGCTGCATCCGCACTGAAAGTCCCTTCCCCTCTGGGGGGACGGGATTAATCAAAATAATTATGGGTAAGTGAGGATACCAGACTCTATATTGTACACGACGGGAGTTTCTTTGGCAAGAAATTTGCACGGCGGGCGATCGAACTTCCTTCGTTGCTGCAAGTTGTCCGGGGGTGAGGGCAACGGGCGAATGGTATGTGAAATCCTATAGTTTAGGCATAACTATGAGGATTGTCAGAGTCCTTAGCAAAACATACGGCGATCGAAAGAGCGCGATTTTTCGAGCAAATTGCCCTTGTTTGGAGACGCCCGTTCACTCCAGTCGGCGATCGCATCACAGTCTCTAGCCGATCGACATCACATAAAGTTATCTAAAATTGCCCGAGAATAAGAAATATACATTAAGTTGACGGCAGATGACAACCAAAGCTTATATTTCTGAATATGGAATTTCCGAACTTTACTTGAATATTTGGAAATCAGGTAAGATCGATCGAACTGTATTCCACCAAATTCAATACGCAATTAATTCTCAGAGTTTAAAAAGTTCAGACGATCGAAAAATTGTCAGCAGGCTGCTCTATGCAGTGCGGCGGGGATGGGTGTCAGTGATGGACTGAGTTGGTTGGGAGTTTTGAGTGCGGGCGGTAGATTGCTTCGTGGCTTCCCAGGCGTAGCGTCAATCAGTTTTGAGATTGCCGCGCACATCTCACCACCCACAGGGAGTGCATGAGTTGTCAGCTAAAATCTCATCCATAAAATTAGAGAACTCCAGAATAGATTCACCGTTCTTGAAAAGCAATATTAAGGTAAAAGGACTGGGTATGTTTAATTCTACAGAACTGCTGATCGAGGCTTTCATCGCACAACTTCAGAACGGGTACAGCCGCACTTACGGAGGATACAAATCAGACTACGCTGACATTATTGCCTGGGTGGGCGCAATGGCATTAGAAAACATTGCCAACAGCGACGCTCTTTATCACAATGTAGAACACGCCATTTGCATTACCTTAGTCGGTCAAGAAATCTTGCGGGGAAAACACATTCGCAAGGGGGGAGTCTCCTGCGAAGATTGGCTGCACTACATCATTTCTCTGCTGTGCCAAGACATCGGATATGTCAAAGGAGTTTGCCGGCAAGACAAAGCATCGGAAGGATTGTATGCTACGGGAAAAGATGGCATGAGAATTGCGCTTACTCCCGGTGCAACAGCCGCCAGCCTAGCTCCTTACCGAGTTGACAGAGCAAAACTGTTCATTGACGAGCGCTTCGGCAACCACAAGCTAATTAATGCTGAGATTATTAAGCAAAACATAGAACAGACTCGTTTCTCGGTGCTTGATGGTAACACTGACGAGGATGCAGTTAATTACTCTAGTTTAGTTCGCGGTGCTGACTTGATAGGTCAGCTTAGCAACCCACAATATTTGCAGAAAATTGGCGCGCTGTTTTACGAATTGGAAGAAAGCGGTGCTACTAAAGTTTTGGGCTATCGACATCCGGGCGACTTGCTGCAAAGCTACTCTAAGTTTTACTGGAGCGGCATTTATCCTCACATCAGCGAATCTCTAGATTACTTGCAATTGACGCAGGAAGGCAAACAGATTGTTGCTAGTTTGTATGCTAATGTATTTCGCATGGAACACCAACGTTGCGATTCTGAGGTTGCTTGACGGAAGGAGAAGGGAAAGGCAGCAAGTTTTGAATGCGTGAGATTGCTTTCCTAATAATTGCTTCCTTAACATTTATGGCAACGCTATTAAGGGGGACGGAAAGACGGCGAGTTGGGAATGGGGAGCATCTCACTTTTGCAGTTAAGCTAGAAATTGGAGTTTTAAGGCAGGAGGCCCGAGGCTGCGGGGCAGGAGGAAAGAGGAAGAAGGAAGGAGCCAGAAGAAGTGTTTTTACAAATATGAGATGCTCCCTGGGAATGCGTGAGATTGCTTTCCTGACCATCACTTTGCTAAAGCATTCCTGGCAACGCTATGGCCGTACCTGAGTTTAAAGAATTACCAATTACCAATTACCAATTACCAATTCCTCATTACCGCAGTGTATTTCATCCAACTCAACTAATTTCCTCCTCAATTTCTGAATGATATCTCGGACACAACCAATTGCTCGGCACCAAAGAAGGCCATCCCTCCCGCAGCGCTTCCAAACAAACAGCTCGCACAGTTAATTGACAGTCCAGCAGTTCGACACCAGCTTTTTCAACTTGCTTTTTGCCAATTCTTAAAATTGATTCATCGCTAAATTCAAAAGTTTTGTGACACTGAATGCAAACCAGATGGTGGTGGTGGTGCAACTCCGGCAAATTTAGTTCGTAATGTTTGTGTCCTTCTGCTAATTCTAGTTCACGCAAAATCCCAATTCTTGCTAATAAGTGCAGCGTTCGGTACACAGTAGACAAGCCAATTCGTTCTCCTTGATTCTGCAAAGTCCTGTATAATTCTTCCGCACTTAAATGATGACCTTGCCGCAGATTTTGAAAGACACTCAAAATAGTTTCTCGCTGGGGAGTCAGGCGGCAGCCTCTCTGGTTGAGTTCGACTTTGAGTGAGTTTGCGCTGTATAAATTCATATTCGTGAAGAAATAAAAAAGAAGTAAGAAAGATTTCGTGAAGAAAGAAGAATTTCGTGATTCATCATTAATGGCTCTAGCTACTTATCCATGTTGGTAAAGGTGTAACTGGAGGATTAGTTGTCGGTATTTCTCTGTAAGCTTTGTGAAGCTTTGAGCAATGTTGCTGACAAGAATTGGCTAAACAAGTTTTCGGTTCAAAGTCAGTACAGCCGATCGCCTCCTCAGTACAAGCAACGCACGGCCGCACAGTACACTTGAGGCGGTAGTCATTAGTAAAAAACTCGCAATCCGAACACGGAATTTGATGCAGTCGCCGAATTTGATAGACTCCTTCTCGCAGCGCTACTGCAACACTCCACAAAAACAGAACGATCACAGTCACGATACAGAAACAGCAAATAAAAACACTCATAGACTAATTTTCTCTCTTGGTACCTACAAATTCAAAACTGATGTAATTTAAGCAAGAAACTTTAACTTTGTTTCTTGCTTATCTTACTTAAATTGCATTCAGCTTATATTAAGGTGGGCGCGAGAAGCGTGCCAAATGTGACCGGCAAGCGCTATTATACCCAAGAAAAATTGTGCATTTGTCAAGGCGAGCCGATCGCTCCCGTAAAATTCCACAGGATAAACAGTCGTGTTATATCCCGCAAACGCGCAGGAAACAAAAGCCATAAAAGCCAAACCCCCCAAACTGTAAGCAAGAATAGCATCGGCATTAATAATTAAAAGTCGCTTGGCCCAAGGAAAAGGCTCAACGCGAGTGTGCCACACGCCACCTGCAATTAACACGGCACTAATCCAAATGTGACCCCCAATAACATCCTCCAAATTATTAACAGCAGCCATTCCCAGGATTGTCCAGCCGCCGTTAGCAAATCCAAACAGATAGCCAAAAATTGTTGCCGGATTCAAATTAGGATTAGTAATCAGGCGGACATCCCCGATCGCACTATCATAAATCCCCCCAAAACTCATCGCTTTCATCACTAGCAAAAAAGCACCCAATCCCAAAACAATTAAGTGACTTCCCAAAATAAATCCTAGCTTCTTAGCATCATTCCATTCGTAGTGAAACAGAGCAGCAATTCCGCCGCCGTTGTGCAAAATCGCAGGGCCGCGAAACACATGAAAAAGACCTCCAGCACCCAACACCGCCGATGCGACTAAATGCAATATGCCGATCGCAAAATAAGGATAAGTATCAATCACCGCACCCCCAGCACCAACACCCCAACCTAAAGTTGCTAAATGCGGCAGTAAAGTGAGATTTTGCTCGTACATCGGCACTTCTGGTACAAAGCGAGTAACTTCCGAAATAGTAGTTGCACCCGCCCAAAACATAATCAAACCCGCGTGAGCGACATGAGCACCCAACAACCTACCCGACAAATCAGTTAAGCGGGCATTACCAACCCACCACTTAAAATTCGTTTCATCTCTTCCAAAGTCGTTAATGCTAGCAATTGTCACAGTTCTTTTCCTCGTAAAATTAATAGCTGGGCAATTTTTAACTTGAATATTGTTGCCCTTCGCATTCCTTGCAGAGTTTTTTGAACTCGGCAAAATTTTAATAGGACTTACGAATTGGGGCTCAGAAACCGGGTTTTTTACGAAAATAGTTCGTTGTCACCCGTAGATTCAGTAAAAACCCGGTTTCTTTGGTGGGAGTGCGTCCAGGATTGCTTAAGTCTTACGACTCAGTTCCTACCGCATTCAAGGAAGTTTCAACTTGCTTGAAATTGAAGCCAATCGCCCGCAAAGCGTGCCACAGATGACCTTGCAAGCAGAAGAAAGCCAAGAAGAAATGAGCATTTGCCAGCCAGCAGCGAGGAGTGTGAGCGCCCATCGGCAGTTCGATCGTATCTGCAAAATAAGGGCTAATACCCAGCTTGGTTTCCAGCACAGGCCCGTAGAATTCAACCGGATAAGCTAAAGTATTAACCGCGCAGAAATAAGCCGCTGTAAACCCTGCTAAAGCTATACCGCCGAGAGAGTAAGACAGAATAGCTTCCCCAGAGAAACTTAACACTCGCTTTGCCCAAGGAAGAGGCTCTTTAACGATGTGCCAAATGCCACCAATAATTAGCATAATGCCGACATAAATGTGACCGCCAACTAAATCTTCCAAATTGTCAACACTGGCAAAATGAGTTTGGTAGCCGTAGATAACTAACGGATCGAGAGTAGGACTCACAACAGTGCGGACTTCGTGAATTGTCGAGTCGTACAAACCGCCCCAAAACATCGCTTTTGCTACCAGCAGCAGCGCACCAGCGCCGAGGAAAATTAGGTGGTGTCCTAAGATGAAACCCAGCTTTTTCGAGTCGTCCCATTCAAAGTGAAACTTGGCGGCCCGACCTTTGGCATCTTTCAAATTTTTAGGCGCTTTAAAGGTGTGAAATAAAGCACCAGCACCCAAAACAGCAGATGAAATGAGGTGTACCATACCGACCACAAAATACGGATAAGTATCCACAATGTTGCCGCCAGATCCTACACCTAAACCGAGAGTAGCTAAGTGCGGGAGCAAAATTAACCCCTGTTCGCCCATAGGGATGGCTGGGTTGTAGCGAGACAGTTCAAACAGAGTAAATGCTCCGGCCCAGAAAGTAGTTAAAGCGGCTTGAGCGACGTGAGCGGAAATGAAATACCCCGAAAGATTGGCGAACCTGGCATTGCCTGCCCACCAGTCATATTTAACCTTGGGATTGTCGTAAGTTTGCATCGTTTTTTGTTTCCTTTCTGTACTTGTCTGGTTTGAGAGAAATTGAGCTGTGACTTTGTAGATAGAAAGCGGGTTTCTTGAAGGTATTAGCACGCAAGTAGCGGGCATAAACCCGGTTATTTAGCATTGCCGATCAGTTCACAACACCTCGGAAAATTGCATCAAGGCCAGCAAAATTGTCTAGCAGCAAATAGGCGAGGAAAGCTCCGCTGGTACCGCCCATCACCAAACCGCCCCGGAATAAACTCCAATCTTCCGGCGTTTTGTGCCAGTAAAGAACTTTACCTGCTTCGACGTTCCGATTCTCGTAAATCGAGAGGCCCATTGCCAAAATCAAGACTAATGCCAGAGTTATCAGCAATGCTGCCAGCGGTGCTAAACCTTTTTCTTGCAAAGGCAGCAATACTGCAAAAGCTCCTACCAGGAAATAGCCGTGAGCTAAACTAACTTCTAATCCCCTGACTATGGGAGACAATCCTTTGCGGTAAATCGGCAAATTCCGCAAAAAAGTTACAGTCACATCTGAAAAACTGACTGCTGTTGCCGCCGCAGGTTGAGCTTGAATCCGATCGGACTTTTCAACATTGCTGGCAGTTGCCGTTACAAATTCGCCCGATCGAAAATCAAACCCCGCCGCTTTTGTCCGAACGCGCAGCGCGTGCCAGATGTGACCGGAAAGCGCCAAAATCGCCAAGACAAAGTGAGTTGTTGCCAGCCACGTCCGCGAAGAAACAACCGCTGCATCTGGGCCGGTCAAACCCGCAGGGCCGTAGAAAACCTCTGGATAAACCGTGTCATTTACAGTCACGAAGTAGGCAGCCAAAAAGCCCATATAAGCCAGAGCGCCCAAACTGTAAGAAAGGTAAGCTTCCCCAGACCAAAACAGCACTCGCTGTGCCCAAGCAAAAGGCTTGGTGAAGATATGCCAGAAACCGCCAAGGATGCAGAGCAAGCCAACATAAATGTGACCGCCGACAACATCTTCTAAGTTGTCAACTGCTGCCATTCCTTCCGGGCCGTGTACGGGCAAGAGATAGCTAAAAATGCGGGCGGGATTGAGCGTCGGTTCGCTAATTATCCGCACGTCAGCAACGTGGGGATCGTAAAGACCGCCCCAAAATAAGGCTTTTGCTACTAACAACCAAGCACCAGCACCTAACAGCAATAGGTGAATGCCGATGATGGTTGTCATCTTGTCTTTGTCTTCCCAGTCGTAGCCGAAAGAACCGAAGAAAGTTTTGTTTTGCGGCAATACTTTCGGGCCGAGCAAGGAATGATAAAGCCCGCCTGCACCGAGAACGGTAGAGCTAATTAGATGCAAAACTCCGATGACGTAGTAGGGATAGGTATCAATAATTTGACCTGCTTTTCCTACTCCAAAACCCAAACTTGCCAAGTGCGGCAGCAGGATTAAACCTTGGTCGTACATCGGCAACTCTGGGTTGAAATTCGAGAGTTCAAACAGGGTCATTGCCCCGGCCCAGAGTACGATCAAACCTGCGTGAGCTACGTGAGCTCCCAAAATTCGCCCTGAAAGGTCAATGAAGCGGGCGTTGCCGGCCCACCAGCCGTACTCGCTTTGTGGGTTGTCCGGTTCTGGAATTAAATTCGGATCTGCTATTCCTTGCATTTTTGCTTTCCTCCTGATGCGGTTAACTGGCTGGACTGGCTGCAATTCCTTCGCCCCCTGGCTGGATGTCTTCGCGCATTGGCTGCACGACTTTGCCTTTGCGGAAGTCAAATCCTGCAGCTCGCAGGGCGTGCCACATATGTCCTTGCAGGACGAAGAAGGCGAGCCAGAAGTGGGTGTTAGCCAACCAGACGCGGGAGGTCAGCATTCCTTGGTTGTGGAAGTAGGGAAATTGCTCGAAGCCAATTTTTAGGGCCGGCCCGTAGAATTCCTCTGGGTAAACTAGGGTGTTGACCGACACAAAGTAGGTGGCGATGAAGCCCATTAAGGCTAGGGCGCCGAGACTGTAGGAGAGGTAAGCTTCTCCTGACCAGATGAAAAGGCGCTCCGTCCAAGCAAAAGGCTGGGTGCGGATGTGCCACAGCCCGCCGATTATGCAGAGGATTCCTACCCAGATATGGCCGCCGACAACATCTTCGAGGTTGTCAACTGCCGCGAGCCAGTGTTTGCCGCCTGCACCGAACAGGTAGCCGAAAATGACAGCGGGGTTGAGTGTGGGTTCCGAAATGATCCGTACTTGCCCGACTGTGGTATCATATAAACCACCGAAATACATAGCTTTGGCCACCAACAAGAAGGCACCGATACCCAGCAAAACTAGGTGGATGCCCAAGATGGTGGTCATTTTGTCTTTGTCTTCCCATCTGTAGCCGAAGAAAGGAGTTCTTTCTTCGAGGGTTTCTGGCCCTTTGAGGGAGTGGAAGATGCCGCCGAAGCCGAGAAAGGCTGAGCTGATTAGGTGAATCGCGCCAACGGCGAAGTACGGATAGGTATCGACAATTTTGCCTCCGGCACCGACGCCCAAGCCGAGTCTGGCTAGGTTGGGCAGCAGAATTAAGCCTTGTTCGTACATGGGAAATTCTGGGTTGAAGCGGGAAAGTTCAAACAGAGTGTAGGCTCCCGCCCAGAGGACGATGAGGCCGGAGTGGGCGACGTGAGCGCCCAGCAAACGACCGGAAAGGTTAATTAAGCGGGCGTTCCCGGCCCACCAGGGAAAGGTTTCTCCTTCGGCTGGGAAGGATTTTTTGGCCATGCTTGTCACGGCGAGTTACCTCTTGAGAAAGATGTCAGTTGACTCTTAAGCTCGTGCGGCTTATTGATATAGATAATCAACAATTTTGCTTGCTTAGTCAAGTCTTTTTGATAATTTTTTTCATTTTTTTGTGTAAAAATATGTAAACCACTCGCCCAAAAGAGCTTAAAGCTAATTTTTGAGCGGGGTTTTAGCGATCGGCTCCCACAAGCTTTATTACTGGTCTAGGTTGACAGTCAGTAAATATTTATAGATTTATTGATAAAATATTTTATTAAGGCAGCCCTTGAGTGGCCCGGAAATTTCAAATCAAAAGCCTGAGAGCATTTGCTCTCAGGCTTGTTTAGCTAGATTTGTAGTTCCTTGTTGTATCTGGCGTGCTAGTTCAAGCAGAGGATTTGGTTTCTTCGGCTACTTGCTCGTTGCTTGGTAATTCCAGACAATAGCCGGCCCCGTATACGGTTTTTATGTACCGAGGGTGGCGGGGATCGGGTTCCATCTTGGTTCTTAGGTGTCTGATGTGTACGCGAATTGTTTCGATGTCGTCGTCGGGATCGTAACCCCAGACTTCTTTGAGAATTTCGCTGGGAGAGACTGTTTGACCGTGGCGCTGGAGCAAGCAGTGGAGCAACTCGAACTCTAGGTGGGTCAGTTTGACTGTCTGAACGTACCAAACAGCTTCAAACCTTTCGGGGACAAGGGTCAGCGGGCCGTAATTCAGGATTTCTGAGTGTTTGGCAGCTTGGGGGATGCGGTCTGTGCGCCTCAGCAGGGCTCGCACTCGCGCTAGCATCTCTTCTAGTTCAAAGGGTTTAGTCAGGTAGTCGTCCGCACCGGAGTTGAAGCCTTCTACTTTGTCTTGGGTTTGACTTAAGGCTGTCAACATCAAGACGGGAATGTCGGCTGTGCGATCGTCGCGCCGCAACCGCTGACATACGGTGAATCCGTCTACTCTAGGCAGCATCAGATCTAGCACGATCAGGTCGGGAAGCAGTTGTATGGCTAGTGCCTGACCTTTGATGCCGTCTTCAGCTTGGGTGACTTCGTAGCCAGCCATTTCTAGGTTGACGGCTACGAGTTCGGCGATCGCCGCGTCATCATCAATAACAAGTATCCGGGGCATCATTATTTATCTCACCGCTAACCAGATGGTGGAGGCTAGAGCCTTCTGGGGCTTCCAGGTAACTTTAACGAACAATTTTTTAATTTTAAGCTTCATTAAGAACTTTTTGAGGTATGTAAATATTATTGTACTAATTATAAGGGCTAGGAGACCTGATTAGAAAGGTGTTTGCCATAAATCTGGCCCGGGGTTGATGCGATCGCGATCGGCCGCTTGAGCTTTAGCAGGATGCACGCGCTTTCACAGGTGGCGACTGTCATTCCATTTGAGATTTTAGAGCCAACTCGCCGTCGGTTTGCTGGCAAATTAGTCGATCGAGCTGTTTCGCCATCAAGCTTGCTTTGTCTCCGCGACCTGACATAGTATGTTCCTTTGAGTTCAAGGTTTCCGACCGTCAATTACACAAAAATTATAAAACTTTTTAACCTATTTGTTAAATTTAGATAAAATTAGATAAAAAATTTTTTTGACTGTTGGCGCTTGCTTTTTTTAGCTTTTGACTGTACAGTTTAATGCTTGGAATATGATTGATATTTTTTAAATTCTCATATTTCGATAATTAAATCTTATCATCTCTGATAGGGAAAGTCAATCCCAAAACCCTAAAACTTTGGGTCGATTTTTGCCAAGTCAGGCAAATTTTGCGATCGCCCTAACATCTGGCATATAACTATCGAGAAACTGCCGAGAAAACGCCTGCACAAATACCGAAAACTAGCTAGTTGGTTCTTGGAAAGACTGAGTATTTTTGGTCGGAACAGTTGTCTTACCGCCTAATTTTTGGAAGTAAAGACCGCCGACTGTTACTAAGAATAGTGTATAACCAACAGCTTGCAAAAGATAGAGTCGATCTCTGTATCCAAATAGTGATTTAAGAACGATTCCCGGAAATTGGCGATCGGGCAAAATTGCCGCTGCATTCCACACCATCGGCCCTAAAATACAAGAGTGGATGTGTGCAGAGCGATCGAAATAAACACAAATCGCTGCATACTTGCTATCCGTCTGCGACAAAATGGCAGCGGCTTGGTCAAAATGTTTGAGTGCAGATACTGCTAAACCGGCTACAATTAGCAGCAACAAAATCCCCATAAACTTGAAAAACTGGCGGAGATCAATTTTGACACCCCACTTGAATAGTAGCGCGCCAATGATTGCCGCCCCAGTCAAACCGCCCAAAGCTCCCAAAGCGGGACTCAAACCTTGTTGAAACTGAGCGCTGACAAATATAACTGTTTCAAAACCTTCGCGCAGTACCGCAATAAAAATTAAGCCAAATATGCCCCACCCGGCATTGGTATTTTCGGTCAAAGCTGCTGTAACTGCTCCTTCAACTTCTGCTTTGAGAAAGCGCGCTTGCTGAGTCATCCAAATTAGCATCCAGCTTAGCATTGCTATGGCAACAATTCCCAGTGAACCTTCAAACAGTTGCTTAATTACTGGTGCGTAAGGCTGATTTGATGTTGAGAGCGCGTCGAGCAACTGATTGAATAATGCAGCTACACAAGCGCTAGTAGCAATGCCGGCTGCGATACCTGTATAAACCCAAGAATTGAGGTGACTTTGCTCTGATTTTTTTAAGCAAGCTAGGACAATTCCCACGACTAAGGCGGCTTCAACGCCTTCGCGGAGGGTAATTACAAAAGTTGGGATGGCTTCAGTAAAATTCATTTTTTGATAACTGCTAATTTGTAGTTAGTCCTTAGTCCTTAGCAACTTTTGTTTTAGCGCTAGCCCAATATCAAATTATTGAACCGCTTTCGTCGCGTTACGCGGAGCGGCGCGTTAGCGCTCTTGTCGCCACGGAATAGAAAGCAGAGAATGAGCAGGTATTCTTAAGACGGTTCGGGAGTAACTAAGGACTAATAAATAAGGACGGCGGAGTATTACTTCCCCTAACTAAAATCCCGCAGCATTTTTTTTAGTTCTACTTGGTGCAATTCTTCTTGTCCAATCAAACTGCGGGCATATTCTTCCAGGTAAACGCTGGCGTTGGTCACTACTTCAAGTAAAGATTTATACTTTTTGAGCGCTTTTTTTTCGTGATTTAGACTTTCTTCCAAAAGGTCTTTTACCGAGTGTTTGTAGGTTTCTTCGATCGTAGCAATTTTTTGGGTGGGATGCCCTTCTAAACCTGTTAAAATTTCTCCGGCTTGTTGGGCGTGGAGCAGGGATTCGGTTGCTTGTGCTTTAAAAAACTGTACGATGGGAATCCGGTTTGGCCCCGTCACCATGAGTGCATAATGGGTGTAGCGCACGACTCCTGCTAGTTCCCATTCCATGATGGTGCATAGCAGTTCTTGGGTTTTTTTCTCGTCAAGTTCTTTCATTTGTAGTTTTAGATGTAGAATACCTTACAGGCCGCTGCTTATATTATCACATTTAAGTTAAAAAGTAAAAGTAAGGCGCACTGTCTACCTTACCTGATAGGTGTTGTATGTGAGTTACGGGTTAACTTCTAAGGTTCGAGTAGGAGCAAATACTACAGTAAACTTAGCGACTGGTGCTGCACTGTTGCTGTTGCTAGTCTCGGCAGATTTGAGCAGATGTGGCAAAGGAGTTTCTTGGGTGTAATCCTCGGCTGGTTGATTGAGGGGATCGAAATTGCCGATCGCCCCATCTTGACTGACGCTGACCCTATAGACTAGATTTTGAGTGAAGGTAGGGCTAGTTTGCCAGCTTCGATCGATGCGATCGTAGACTGTCCCGGTTAGCTCCTCTAGCTTTGCCGGATCTGTAATTTCTGCTGTCTGATTGGTTTGATAGAGGGTGTGAACTTCTTCCCGGGCCGCTGATACAGGCACAGCGTTTTTTCCGTACTTAGTATGCTAAATATGATAGGAAAATGCCAAAAAAGCAAAGCTGGTATTTCAAAATAATGAAAAAATATCAAAGCAAATAGAATGCCTTTTAACAGTTTTATTTTATTATTAATACCTTGAAGTATTTCGTTATTTGTTCTTTGTTCAAAATATCCTGCTACCTCCGCAAACCACCTTTTAATCGTGTTTACGCTCTTTTTATAGTACGGCTATGCTTTTTTCAACCAATCGATTAGTTCTAATATTCCCGTACTTAAATTTTTACATTTTTCAAATATATCGTGAAACTCTTCTTTTAACGAGTGCAAAAATATTACAAGCGGTGAGGCTGACTGCACTTGTAATATTTTTGCTTTTTGTTCCTGATATCAGTCAGACTCAGCTTTTAAAAGTATATATTTACTACCTTTCTCTCCTACCAAACAATTTAGCTATTTCTTTGATTTCTAGTGATTCGGCTGCTTGTTTTTGGTCAATTATGGCTTTATTTAATTCTTCCTATATCATTTTTGTGACATAAAATCTGTCTGCGGCCTCCAAAGCATTTAGACATATCTTTTTCACCAATATTTTATAATTGCCACTCATATCCATGCTGGCTTATTCTATTTAGTCGCTTGACTTCTTCTCCCCATTTGAGGAGAACTTTTTCGATAGATGATTCTTTTTCTGATGCAAAACCTAAATTTTTATGGGTCGATAGCTCTAGTAATACCACAATTACTTTTAATTTTAATTAAAGTTTTAATTTTAGTCAAATAACTTCATCTATTCCCAATCGGCGCAATTCTTGTACATTTACATTGATTACACTTTCAGCTACTACTGTAACCATTGACTCAACTTGTTCTGCTTTTAATCTGTAAGGTGTTGTCGCTGTGGGAAAATTTGTCGGCTTTAAGTTTAAGCCTTGGCAGGCGGTTGGTATGGCCAAAAACATCGGCAATGCTGCTAAATTCCTGGGGCCGGCTCTAGCACTTGTTTCGGTAGGACTAGATATTTTACAAATGGGACAAGAACATGAGCGAGAAAAGCAAATGTCTGATGTTCGTCGCGATATTACGAGTAAATTTCAATTAACCGCAAAAGACTTGGAAAATCAGATTGAAATACAGCTATCTGAATTTGAGCAACAGGTTTACGGAGAGATTGAGAAGCAAATTGCAGCCGCTCGCCAGAAGGAAGAGGAAGTGATTTATGCTTCTAATACTTGGGTAAAACAACTGGCAGAAATCCGTAAGGATTTTGACGGGATTATCCAGTACATCACGCAGGCAACAGCTAATCCGAATACTTGAAGCTGAAAAAGCGCGATCGCCCTTACGTCCCAACTTGTCACAAAGCGCGATTTAAGGGCGATCGGATATAAGCATCAACAAGCGATGGAGGAAACGGCAATGCCGTTTCCCTACCCCAAAAAAATCATTCCCCGCAGTTTAAGGATCTAAGCATCGCCAGATTAATCGTAGGGAAACGGCATTGCCGTTTCCAGATTTCGGGCTACGCTTACAAATTGCAACTCATATCCCCAGATAATTGACTGAAACGCGCGTTTTCCCGGTAGTCTACCGGACAGTCAATCACGCAAGGGACATCTTGAGCCAGGGCTTCTTTTAAGACAGGAATTAAATCAGTTGCAGATTCCACTCGATAGCCTTTTAAACCCATACTTTCGGCAAATTTTACAAAGTCGGGATTGCCAAATTTGATAAAATCTGAATGACCAAAATAATCTTGCTGCTTCCATTCAATTAACCCGTAACCGCCGTCATTAAAGATCAGCGTCACAAAATTAGTACCGACTCGCAAAGCAGTTTCTAATTCTTGGCAATTCATCATAAAGCCCCCGTCGCCGGTGACTGCTACTACTTTGCGATCGGGATAAATAAGTTTTGCTGCCACCGCACCGGGAATCGCAATTCCCATCGCCGCAAATCCGTTGGAAATCAAACAGGTATTTGGGCGATCGCAATGATAGTGCCGCGCCATCCACATTTTGTGAGCTCCCACATCAGAGATGACAATATCTTCCGGGCCCATTACTTGCCGCAAATCGTAAATAATTTTTTGCGGCTTGATCGGGAAACCGTCGTCGGCTGCATATTGTTCGTACCCAGCCCGAATATCAGCCCGCAATTGCTTAGCAAAAGGGTCTGTTTTCTCCATGCGATCGGCACGCTGCAAAATTTCATTTAGCGAATCAGAAATATCCCCCACAACTTCTACAGTAGGAATATAACTGCTGTCAATTTCTGCAGGCAGAGATCCAACGTGAATAATCGGAATTTTGCCGTCGGGATTCCACTTCTTCGGGGAATATTCAATCAAATCGTAGCCAACAGCAATTACTAAATCCGTTTCTTCAAAAGCACAGCTAATGTAATCCCGTTTTTGCAATCCCGTCGTCCAAAGTGCCAAAGGATGAGTGTAAGGAATCACGCCTTTGCCCATGAAAGTATTGGCTACAGGGATATTTAATCGAGTCGCAAATTCTGTCAAAGCATCGCTGGCATTAGCCCGAATCGTGCCATTTCCTACTAGAAGTAAAGGACTTTTTGCCTTGGAAATTGCCACAGCAGCTTTATTCAGACTTTGGTAAGCGCCAAAAGTTTTTTCGCGGTTGTCTTTGCCGAGCGGATTTCCTTCAACAGCCATTGCTGCGATGTTTTCAGGCAAGTCAATGTGAACTGCACCGGGCTTTTCACTTTGAGCTACTTTAAAGGCTTTGCGGACAATTTCTGGCGTCGTACTGGGTCTGACAATTTGAGCGTTCCACTTAGTAACTGGCGCAAACATCGCGACCAAATCTAAATATTGGTGCGATTCTATGTGCATTCTGTCCGTGCCGACTTGTCCGGTAATTGCTATTAAAGGAGCGCCGTCTAAGTTGGCGTCAGCAACTCCTGTCATTAAGTTAGTTGCGCCGGGGCCCAAGGTGGACAAGCAAACGCCGGCTTTGCCGGTGAGACGGCCGTAAACGTCGGCCATGAAAGCTGCGCCTTGTTCGTGGCGAGTAGTAATAAATTTAATTGAAGAGTTTCTCAGGGCTTCTAGAACTTCTAAATTTTCTTCTCCGGGAAGTCCGAAGACGTATTCTACGCCTTCATTTTCTAAACATTTGACCAAAAGTTGAGCTGTATTCATTTCCGTTTTTTTCCTCGGTAAGTGGGTATTTTTTGTCTTCGTCAACTTCTCGTAAAAATACTAATTTTTAATTTATAACCGCCGACAAACGCGGATGAATTTAGAGTTTTGCCAGAAGTTGACTGAGTGCGCGCTTATTTTACCCACACTGTTTTAATGTTAACAAATTCGTGAATTCCTTGGATGCTCAATTCGCGTCCGTAACCGGAGCGTTTGATGCCGCCGAAGGGCAATCTCGGGTCTGATTTTACTAAACCGTTGATAAATACCGCCCCGGCTTCTAGTTCGGAAATAAAGCGATCGCTCTCTGAGTTTACTGTCGTCCAAGCTGCCGCACCCAAGCCAAAAGATGTGCTGTTTGCGAGGGCGATCGCCTCATCAATGCCTGCAACTCGGAATACTAAAGCTACCGGGCCGAAAAACTCTTCTTGACGCGCCGCAGCATCCGGAGGAATGTCTGCCAGAATAGTTGGCAAGTAGAAATTGCCTGCTTTCTCTGACAGTGGGCGGCCGCCTGTTAGAAGTTTTGCTCCCGATTGGATGCAAGCTTGCACTTGATTGTCCAAGTCTTTGAGAATTGTGGGGGTAGCCAAAGGGCCGATATCGGTTTCGGGCAACATCGGATCGCCTACTTTTAATAGCTTGAATTTTTCGACAAATCCTGTGATAAATTCGTCGGCGATTTCTTCAGCTAAAATAAAGCGTTTGGCGCCTATGCAAGATTGACCGTTATTCAGCATCCGCGATGTCACAGCAGTTGATAAAGCTGCTGCTATATCGGCGCTTGACATCACAATAAATGGGTCGCTTCCTCCCAATTCCAGCACTACTTTTTTCAAATTTTTGCCCGCATTTGCTGCCAAACTTTCACCCGCTGCTTCGCTACCGGTGAGAGTTGCTGCTTTGATGCGATCGTCCGCAACGATATCGGCTACCTTGTCCGAACCCACTAACAAAGTTTGAAAAACTCCTTCGGGAAAGCCAGCTTGCGCGAAAATTTCCTCGATTTTCAAAGCGCACTGAGGCACGTTGGAAGCGTGTTTGAGCAAGCCCACATTGCCCGCCATCAGCGCCGGCGCGGCAAACCGAAAAACTTGCCAAAATGGGAAATTCCACGGCATGACGGCTAAAATAGCGCCCAGCGGTTGGTAGCGGACAAAGCTGCTGGTAGCGTCGGTGGCTGCCGGTACGTCTGCCATAAATTGAGCGGCATTTTTGGCGTAATAGCGGCAAACTAAGGCGCATTTTTCCACTTCGCCGATCGCAGATTTGAGCGTTTTGCCCATTTCCAGGGTCATCATTTCAGCGTAAATTTCGCGATCGCACTCCAATATCTCGGCAGCTTTCTGCATCCACAGAGCTCTCTGTTCAAACGGCAGTTGGCGGTATTTTTTAAAAGCTTGCTGTGCTAATTCCAGCTTAGCTTCTATTACCTCATCCGCGATCGGCTCGAAAGTTTTCAGCGTTTCTCCCGTTGCTGGGTTGATAGTAGCAATAGCCATTGTTTCATCTCCTGTGTGAAAAACACAAAACTCCCTTCTAGTATTCAAGCTAGCCCGGGAGTTATATCAAGGTCTTACAAAATGGGAATTTGCCAGCCACGTTTTCAGGTCTTGCCAATTTGCAAGTGTCGGATTTGTTTAAATCTCTCTACTTTTAATTATAGTTCAGAATCTCGATCGCAAATCTTAAGAAAATTTATCTCGGTGCGAATCCCAGACATCCGGGCGATCCCCAACCGATCGACAATCTGACTTACGCAACAATCATGGGGATAGGGGCAACCGCCGGGAGATTGTCCCTACCAAGGAGGGACAGCAATACTCTTCTTGTTAAGGAAAATGCGAGGAAATTGGGACTTCGATACAAAATTAAAAATTAAAACCTACATCTTGCAGCATTCTCAAGGTAAGGTGCGCCCAGCGCACCTTACTAATTAGATTCAGCCCTCACCCACATCAAACAGCTTTTTCCTGAATGTAATCCTGCACGTAAGACTGATAGTAATACCTGCTGCCTTTATCGTTATTCGCCACCATTCCCAACAGCGGAATCCCCGCCATTTTCAAATCTTCAAAAGCCAACAACAGCGCCTCCCGCTCAGTTTGATTCAGCCCCACTACCAGCATCAATCCGTTAGTGTGAGCCGCCAACAAATTTGCATCCGCCAAACCCAAAAGCGGCGCAGTATCGTAAATAACTAAGTCAAAATGGCTTGACAAAGCTGCCATTAAATGCTGCATTTTTTTGGAAGAAAGCACCTTTGTGGGATCGAGAGGAACCGGGCCGGAAGTTAACACAAACAAATTTTCATCGCGGGGCGATCGCAAAATCAACTGTTGCACATCCACATCATCCGCGATCGCATTGTGCAAGCCTTGCCAATTCGGTAAACCCAGCATTTCGTGCACCTGCGGCCGCCGTAAATCCGCATCCACCAACAGCACTTGCTGGCCCATTGCAGCCGCCGCCCGTGCCAGATTTACTGCCACAGTAGACTTGCCGTCAGCTACTTGACAAGAAGTAATTACGCAAGAATTGATCGGAGTATCAACGTTTAGCAACCGAATATTAGCATTGAGCGATCGAAAAGCTTCTTGAAAAGCATCCGTCGGCACCGGCGAACTTGCCACATCCACCGGACTTGTCTCAGCAGGAGGAAGTCTCAAAATTTTATCGCTAGCAGGAATCACCCCCAACAAAGGCAGCCGAATCGAATGTTTGACATCCTCCGGAGTGTGAAACACCGTTTTATTCTTAAACCGTTCCGCCAACTGCGCTGCCAGCATACCGAACAGCAAACCAGCCACTCCGCCTAAAGCCAAATTCAAAGGCATAATCGGAGCAACAGCCATCAACTCGCCATTTTTGTAGCGCGGAATTTCCGGCTTAGCAATAACTTCCCAAGCCACCTCTTGTTTGCCCACAGCTTCAAGCTGCAAAGCTTGCTGTTTTGCCAGCAAACTATTCAGCGTATTGTTAGTCAAATCCAACTCGCGCTGCAAATCGGAATAGCGCCGCAAAATCACTGGAAATTTTTGAGAGTATTGATTCAACTGCTTAGCAGCTTGTTCCAAAACTTGATTCCGCACGCCCAGTACCTGAATTAAATTAGCAGTACCGATAAACTGCTCGATTAACTTAATCCGCACCGGATCTTGAAAAGCCAGCACTTGCGAATTTACCTTACCTAAATCAGTTCCCAGAACCTCTTGGGCTTCTTTCTTCAACAACGGAATCAGGTTCTTGCGCTGTTCTCGCAACAATTGCATTTGCGGAGTTTGGTCTGTAAATGTAGCCGAGTTAATCGCAATTTGCCCTTCTAATTGCTGCAATTGAGTCAGCATCCCTTGATAGCGGGGAGCTTGACTCAGAGCCGATGCCATCAGCGCTTGCTGCTGGTTGAGTCCGAGCTGATTTTGCAGATTGGAATAGAGCAATCTTTGCTGGTTGAGCTGCGTTTGTGCGTCCAATCTTTGCGTTTGAAGTTGACTGATTTGCTGTGCGAGTTGTTGAGTTTGAATTTGCGGGTCGATAAAATTGTACTGCTGCCGCAATTTTTGAATTTCTGTTTGCAGAACTTGTTGGCGCTTTTGTTGGTTGGGAATTTTCGATTTCACAAAATCCAGAGTCTGACTAATTTGAGTTCTGGTATCTTGCACGCTGTAGTTGCGGTATCCTAGCGCAACTTTCCCCAAAACAAACTGAATTTTTTTGGGATCGTAATCCCGATATCTAACTTCAATAATCTTGGTATTTTTGAAGCGATTAATTGACAGCCTGGTTTGCTGAGAAAACGGCAAATTATCGGCTTTTTGATTCAAAAGGTAATTGTAATTTATTTCGGGATATTTAGCCTGCAACTCTTTAATAATCGGCGACATCACTTGCGGGCTTTGCAAAACTTGAATTTGCGATTCGTAGTCAAAATCCGACTTTTCTGTTGCCGCCGGGGCCGCTGGTTGCAGTTTCAGATCACCCGAGTAGATTTTTGCTAAAGTATTTTGCGTAACAGCGGGTTCTACTAATAATTGAAAACGCCCTTCGTACTCACTTTTTTGATTCAGCGTCCAGGCAAAAACCCCGGTGGTTACTGCCGCTGCTACGCCGATGACTAAGATGGAGCGGCTGCGGCAAACTTCCCAAAAATTTAACTCTTCTTCCTCTGTTTCTTGCCTGCCTAAAAATTGATTTTCTTCATAAAAAACAGAAGACATTTCTTGCAGATCGGCGGCTTTTTTATGGTTATTAAAAAGTGCTAGTTGAGATTTTTTCCCTGGTTTCATTTGATTTCTACAACTTATTAGTTTAAACGTCTGTACCGCTTGCGCACTTTCAGCTATCCGGTTGATTCCTAGATATTTAGTTACCCACCGATTTTTTTTCGAGAAAGCGGGTTTATGAACTCTTAGTGCTAGTCTCTTCAACTCACTGAAAAATATTGAACAACCGAAATATTCCTAACAGCGGGCTTAAAGGAGCGAGAGTCCCCCCTACATTATCCGAGAACGTAGCGCGGCCCGATCGCCTTACCATAATTACATCATTATTTTGCAGTTTGGGATTAGTTTCCTCATTAGCTGTTGCGGAAAAATTAACCTTAACTCTTAGCTGCGAAACAGTGCCGTTAGGATTGAGGCGAATTAAATCCACCGAATCCATTTGGGCCCGCGCTTTATTAAAACCTCCCGCTGCTACCAGCGCTTGATTTAAAGTAGTGTTGGGCAGCACCGCAATTGCTCCCGGTTTCACGACTTCTCCCACAATGTTCACCTTAATCGTATCCGGTGAAAAATTAGAATTAGCAACTTGTTCGTCTTGGGCTGCATCGAGATTTTCGGCTTTGGGAACGATTACCGTATCTCCCTGTTGCAGCGCTAAATCTTGGGATACATCTGCAGCTTCCAAAAGTTGCCACAAATTCACATTAATAATTTGTTCTGTACCCGCCCGCGTCAGGCGGCGAACTTGTATTTGTCTGATATCAGCTACAGGCGTAATGCCGCCCGCCATTTTAATTGCCCTCGTTACAGTTTGCTGCAAAACAGTTTCCCCGCCGTTGGTTTCGCTGGCAGCAAACAAACCAGAATTTTCACCCATTTCATTCTCTTGTACCCTACTTTGAGCCTCTTTTGCCAAAGTATAAGTACCGGGGCGACTTACTTCGCCCACCACAGCAATATTAATTGGTTGAGTGCTTTGTCCGGTAATGTTAGCTACGGCTAAAGTCGGTGCTTCTTGGCGGTTGAGGCTAGTTACAGTGGGAATAAATATAGTATCGCCGTCGCGCAAAGTCATATCGGCCCGCAAATCGCCGTTTTGCAATAATTCCCACAAATCCACACTAATAATTTGTTCCGGTGCGTTGCGCTGAGGGCGGCGGATTTTGATTTGCCGCACGTCTGCTGACTGCGTGATTCCGCCGGCCATTCGCAGAGCCCGCGATATCGTTGGCATTTGAGTTCCCATTTGCTCTGCTGTGCCTCCGGGGCCTGCTGCTGAGGATATTGTATAGGCTCCGGGGCGGTTGATTTCGCCCGCGATCGCAATTTGCAAAGGACGCGGCGCCAGCAATTTCAGCGTAATCCAAGGACGTTTGAGGTATTTGCCGTATCGCTCTTTAACAGCATTAGAAGCTTGTTCTAAGGTCATCCCGTACACCGAAACGCTGCCAATTAACGGCAAACTCAGGGAACCGTCGGCCTGTACTTGGTGTTGACCGTTGGGGCCGCTGTATTCCGGGACGTTGAAGATGTCCATTTGAATGCGATCGCCCGCGCCTAAAGTGTAAACTTCCGATCGGACACTTGAAGGTGTACTTGCCGGAACCGCCGGAAATCCCGGAACTGCGGGCACGGGTACGGGAACAGCAGAACCAGGAGGAGGAGGAGGAGGAGAGAAAGCAGGAGGAGGAGGCAAAAACTGGGCCATCGCCGGAGATGAACCCGCAGCCAGCGCTGACACTGTTAAAAATTTGACCGTGAAACCTTTGACAGTATTGAATTTTGAATAGTTTTTGCTCGCCATCGCCTTTCGCCCCTATCCGCTTCCTACCCCGCCACCATCAAATGTAACCCAACTCTTCTAACTTGCTCAGAACTTTTTTAACACTCTCTTCCACACTTTCTCGCTCTGTGTAACAAATAATTTCAGCATTGAGCGGTTCTTCATAAGGATCGTCAATTCCCGTAAAACCCTTAATTTCTCCGGCTCTGGCCTTAGCGTACAGCCCCTTGACATCGCGACCTTCGCACACTTCTAACGGCGCTGTGACATATACCTCAACAAAATTTGGCTCGATTGCTCTAATTTCATCGCGAATTGCTCTGTAGGGGCTAATAGCTGCCGTAATTGCCACAACTCCGTTGCGACTCAGTAGGTTCGCTACAAATCCAATCCGCCGAATATTAGTATCTCGGTCTTCTTGGCTAAATCCCAAACCTTTTGACAAGTTGGTGCGGACGACATCTCCATCCAATATTTCAACTTTGCAACCTCTTGCCTTCAATTCGGGTTCGAGAGCTTTGGTGATAGTTGTCTTGCCGGAACCGCTCAGCCCGGTGAACCACAAAATAAAACCTTTTTCCATTTTCAATTGCTTGGTTAGTAGTGAATAGTGGGGAAATTACGCGACTTATTATTTTACTGTCGCGGTTCCCCATTTTCTGATTCATTCTGATTTGAGATGCGCTCTGACTTTCACAATAACTAATTTTTTTATTAACCGCAGAGGACGCAGAGGACACAGAGGAAGAGGGAAGATGAGAAATAGGTAATCTTAAAATCCGTAGGATGCGCCGGGCCGTGCACCTTACATTCTATGCGGGATCACCAACGCCGAACATCTATCCGTAGCGCACCGATCGGCTGACTGAGCCTTTCGCAATCTAAAACCTAAAATCTCAAATGGTATTGCCTATGTCTTCCGTTTTAAAAGCAGATGTTTTGGTAGTCGGTGGTGGCACTGGCGGCACCGCTGCGGCCGTGCAAGCAGCCCGCCGAGGTGCCAAAACTATTTTAGTAAGCGAATTCCCCTGGCTGGGAGGAATGCTGACTGCAGCAGGCGTTTGTGCCCCCGATGGCAATGAATTAGCAGCTTTTCAAACTGGTTTGTGGGGCGCGTTTCTCCGGGAACTCCAGCAGCGACAGCCGGGAGGTTTGGATTGGGGTTGGGTCAGTTTTTTTACTTACGATCCCCGCATCGGTGCTGAAATTTTCGCTGATTGGGTTAAATGTTTGCCGAACTTGTACTGGATTTCTGGACAAATCGCTCAAGATGTGATCCAAGAAGGCGATCGCATTTCAGGCGTCCGGTTTGCCGATTTTACGGTTTCGGCTAAAATCACTTTGGATGCAACGGAATTGGGAGATTTGCTGGCTTTAGCGGAAGTTGGGCACCGCTGGGGTTGGGAATTCCAAGCCGAGTGGGGAGAACCCAGCGCGCCGGCTGCCTCTAATGCTCTCACAGAGCGCTATTCGGTGCAAGCTCCGACTTGGGTGGCAATTATGCAGGATTTTGGCGAAGGTGCGGCCCGGCCAGAAATTCCCGCGCCGCCTGTTGACAATCCCGATCGATTTACTGGTGCTTGGGACGGTTACACCCCCGAACAATTTCTCAATTACGGCCGACTTCCGGGCGGATTGTTGATGATTAATTGGCCGATTCGAGGTAATGATTATGGTGAAGGAGTCGATCGACTAATTGCATCTGAAGCATCTCGACAAGAATTCCTGCAAGAAAGTCTGTGGCACACTCAAAGTTTCGCCCGTTTCATTCAAACGCAACTCGGCCCTCGCTACGGCTTAGCAGAGAATATTTTCCCGATTTCCACGATCGAAAATCAACAAAATTCCTCCCTTCTTGGTTCTTTCGCCTTACATCCTTACTACCGAGAAAGCCGCCGCTTGCGGGGAGTACAAACAATCAGAGAACAAGATATTTTGCCTGTTGTCGGTGGAAGAGTCGCGAAGTTGCCGATAAATTCTGAGGGAATTTGTGAAACAATTGCGATCGGCAACTATGCCAACGACCACCACTACACCAGTGGCGACATTCCCTTGCAGCCCAAATCGATCCGCTGGGGCGGCCGCTGGACGGGAACTCCGTTTACCATTCCTTACAGCGCGCTAATTCCTGCGAGTACAGACGGTTTGCTAGCCTGCGAAAAAAATATTTCCGTCTCTCACATTGCCAACGGTGCAACTCGCTTGCAGCCAGTTGTCATGAATATCGGACAGGCGGCGGGGATGGCTGCGGCTTTGTGCGCGGAATCTGGATGTCAGCCGCGGGAGTTGCCGGTGAGAGTTTTGCAAGAAGCTTTGCTGCAAGATTCCGAGGCGAGTGCGGCGGTTATTCCTTTATTTAATTTGACACGGGATCGATCGGACTGGCTCGACTGGCAACGCTATTATCTCGATCGACCTCAAGCATATCCCGCCAGCGGCGAATGTCAGGAGTCTGTAGAGAAACAAAGCAGTAAAACCGCAAATACCCACAGCGAGTTTTCGGGCATTTTCCGCCGCCTGCGCGAACAAGACTGGACACTAACGCTGACAAGTCCTGCATCTGTAGCCGGTCAAACTTGGCAACTCGTGACTTTGGACTCGGAAACCGACAGATTTTTACACGGTTGCGAAACCGAAAAGCCTTTGACAGTATGGGGTAGGCTGAATTTTGCCGGTGCTTGGCTGCTGGCGGGAGCAGTAGCATTGAAGAGGTAGGGTTTTTTGCACAGATCCGAAAATTGCACAGATATCTATCCTGATAGACCGGGGCAAGTCCGTATCACGTAATAGACACTGACACGGATACTACCCATGCACACCTACACTGCAATTGCTTTACTGAGCCTGTTGGGCATTACCTTGAGTGCCAGCGCCGCTCGAGCTTTTGAATCTCCACTCCCAATGCTCGAAACTGCTACCGCCCAATATATGTTGTCAGCCCAAACTCAACAAAAGGGCGAGCGCGGTCCTGAGAGGGGCAGCGGACGCAGGAATTTTACTGAGCCAAATGTTTACACTCATCCGCTACAAGATTTCTAAGGGCATCGGACGCAAGCGATTACCATAACTGAGTTGGTTCTGGCCGTTCATTCGAGCGCGCGATCGGATTTTCTGGGATTCTAGTTTTTCAGGTTAAGCGACAACTGGACTTTTTGTGGAAAGTTATTAGGAGATTCTTTTTTGTGTGATAAATGTTAGCATATAAACCTGGAACCGCCATCTACCTAGAGATAGATTCTAGTAGGTGGCGGTTTTGTATTGAAAACCCTTCAATAAAACAGGAATTAGCCAAAAGCCTCCGATCGTCTGGGTTGTTTAACCGATATCCCTCACCCTCCCCGCCATATTTTAGTTTGTCAAACCGAGTTTCGGCATCCATGACTATTCAATAATTATCACCTCGGACTCGCCTCAAAGTCCTCGGAGCGCAAAAGTTATTTACCTTCTCCCCACCGCAGGTGGGGTTGAATTTTCAACGGCTGCACTATAATTAACGTGCGATCGCTAACTTATATATAGGTAAACTGTCAGCGCAGAGGGTGCAGCAATCTACTTAAATTGGCCACCAATAAGAACCACTTATGCGGTGTGGATAGCCTTTAAGCCCATGCCCCTGTTACCTCAGGGAAATTAACTAACCTGAATATTAGGGTAGCTGGCAAGCTTTCCGGCGACAGTCGGCTATGCTTGATTCGGCGCTCTCGCAATAATTTAATGGAGGACGACAAAATGCCTCCTAATTTGGCTATTTCGGGGATAGTGATGAAAAATGACTCTTTGGATCTGGTCAAAAGCCTCAGCCCTAGTGCAATGGATCAGATCATGCTATATCTGGCGTTTAGCGCCATGAGAACCAGTGGGCACAGGCACGGGGCGTTTCTAGACGCGGCCGCAACGGCGGCTAAGTGTGCTATTTACATGACCTATATTGAGGAAAAAAACAACCTGCGGATGACTGGACACTTGCATCACATTGAGCCTAAACGGGTGAAGGTGATTGTTGAGGAAGTCCAGGAAGCTCTGACTCAGGGAAAATTGCTGAAAATGTTGGGTTCCCAGGAACCTAGATATTTGATTCAGTTTCCTTATGTCTGGCTGGAACAGTATCCTTGGTTGCCGGGACGCCCTCGGATTCCCGGGAACAACTTGACTGCGGATGAAAAAAAATATCTCGAAGGCAAGATTCCTCCGAATCCCCCTGACGCTCAACTGATCAATTCTTTTCAGTTTATGGAGTTGATCGAGTTTCTGCACAGGCGATCGCAAGAAGATATGCCTCCAGAAAGGCGAATGCCTTTGAGCGAAGCTTTAGCAGAACACATCAAGCGGCGCTTGATCTATTCGGGAACAGTCACTCGCATTGATGCTCCTTGGGGAATGCCGTTTTATGCCCTCACTCGCGCTACTTACTCTCCCGCAGAGCAGGAAGAGCGGACATTTACTATGGTGGAGGATACGGCTAGATATTTCCGGCTGATGAAGGATTGGGCGGAAAAACAACCGAAGGTGATGCGAATTATGGAAACTTTGGATATTCCGCCGGAACGCCTCGACCAAGCTCTTGAGGAATTAGATGAGATTATTCGCAATTGGGCCGATCGCTATCACAAGCGGGGCGAACCGACGATGATTTTACAAATGGTTTTTGGACCGCAAGACGACGCTTAGTTTGATTAACTATTAATCATTAGTCACGAGTTGATTGCTTGAGACTCATGACTAATGATTAATAGCTAATAACTCCCGAGGCCGAAACCGGGTTTTTAGGGAAAAATACTGCGTTAAAGCCTTGAATTATCCTAATAAACCCGGTTTCTTGAGTGGCGAATGCGTCCAAGATTAACTAAGCTAAAAAAGCTCTCCAGGTCGCAGCTAAAACGATCGCTGCGATCGCTCCTATCAGTGTATTAAAAAAATTTACTACCTCGTTCGTGAGCCACTCAAACTTTGATTGCACCGTCGCCCCAATCACGCTCTCGATGTTCGTGGCAATAAAAGCTGCAATAACACAAAAAACAATTCCTGTCAAGTCAATTAAACCGACAGCCCAACTCAAAAGCGCGATCAGAATTGAGCCGACAATACCCGCCATCGTTCCTTCCAAACTTACGGCCCCTTCGGTACCCCTAGGTACAGGCTGCAAGCTGGTAATCAAAAAAGTCCGCTTGCCGTAAGCTTTTCCGATTTCGCTAGCGCAGGTATCGGAAAGTTTGGTGCAAAAACTCGCGGCGTAACCCAGCAATAACAGGGAAATAGCATCTTGGGGCACAGGCATCTTGCCTGTCTCTCCTAAAATAGATAATGCCAAAACTCCCACAGCGCTCATAGTAGCAGTTAAAGCCGAACCCCAGACATTTTCTGGACCTCGGGCGCCTGAACGCTTTTCGGCTATGCCTTCTGCTTCTTTTTGGGCTTTGCCGATGCTGGTAACTCCAGATCCGACAAGAAAGTAAAACATCACCACAGCATAGCCTTGCCATCCCAAACAGCCCCAAATGAGGACGCCCAATACCCAGCCGTGAAATTGGCCGGCGGGAGTGAGCAATTTTTTAGGAGCAATGGTGCCGATCGCGAGTAAAACTGTATTTAGGGCGATCGCCACCAACCAAGGATTAGACCAAGATAAATAATTAAAGAACAATTCTGAATTCTGCATTTAGTACCTCCATGAACCAAGTCTTATTTCATCTTGCCTTCCCCGTGACCGATATTGCCCAAACAAAAGCGTTCTATGTAGACGGGCTCGGCTGCAAACTAGGTCGCGAATCGCCGAATTCTGCGATTATGGGTTTGTGCGGCCATCAAATTGTCGCCCACGTCAGCAACGAACCTTTGACGCCTCAGCGAGGCATCTATCCCCGGCATTTTGGGTTAATTTTTACTTCCGAAACTGACTGGGAAGGGTTGCTAGAAAAAGCCCAGCAAAATAACTTAAATTTCTATCAAGAACCGAGACGGCGATTTGTCGGTTTGCCTACAGAACACCGTACTTTCTTCTTAGAAGACCCTTTCCACAATATACTGGAGTTCAAGTATTACTGTGAAGCTGAAGCAATTTTTGGCCGCAGCGAATACGCTGAAGTTGGGGATGCTGTTTGATATCTAATCCGGTAGCGATTTGCCTGTTGTGGGGGCGGGTTTACGAGATTGTTGGTTTTAGGCAATTACTGTAGGTGAAACCTGCCCCTACAAAATTTGACATTATACAAGAATAAATCAAACGGTTAATCATGAACTTTCAATGGTTCTGAAAGTGCTTCAGCCACAGCTTTTAAACTGCTGGAATGCCTCGCCATCATGGCATGGGCGAAAACCGACAATTTTACTTCTTTTGCCGCCGATATTTGGGAACTAGAAGCGGGTACGATGATGAAATCCCAATCTGTCCAAATCGAAGTAAAATTGAGCTTTTCCAACAAGGCAGCATCTCGATTTAAATCTTCCAGAAAAGCACTGCCAGGACGCATTTGGATGCAGCCTTTTCCCCAGAGAGTGTAAGCCATCCAAGTACCGCTGTGAGGAGAAGATATGGCAATAAAGCGCTGCACTCGGTTAATGCCGCCTAACCTTTGCAGGTAGTAGCGAGTTACTAAACCGCCCATGCTCAATCCTACTATATCTAGATGCTGTTCTGGCGCAAAGGTTTTGTCTATATAATCTGCTATTTGTTGGGCTAATTCGTCTATGCTGGCATTGCCCCAATGGGGCGAGAGATTGATGGTGTAGACTGACCACCCGAGTTGGGTGAGATAGGCAGACATTTTGTGAAAAATTCCCGATTTTATGAAGATACCGTGAATTAGCAAGACGGGATTCCGGCTGAAATTGCTATTCATTGTTAAGTGGGAATTTTATTTTCTATAGGTGCTTTTAGTTCTTCAACTACTGCGTTAATACTTTGGGGTTCTGTCACCATTTGGCGGTGCAGCAAAACGTTGACTTTAACTTCTTTACCTACTGGCATTTGGGAGCTGTTAGCCGGTACAATCATTATGTCAAATGGCGTCCACATTGATGTAAAGTTTATGCGTTTGAGCATTGTCACATCTTGATTCAAATCGCGCAGCAAGCCACTATCGGGGCGCATATCCAGGTATCCTGGTAGGCGTAGGGAATAAGCGGTGAGGGTGCCGCGGTGGGGGGAAGATAGGGTGATGAAACGCTGTACGCGGTTGATTCCCCCGAGTCGCTGGACGTAGTAGCGGCTGACGATGCCGCCCATGCTGTAGCCTACTATGTCTAAAGATTGTTCTGGATCGAAGGTTTCAGAGATGTAGTCTGCCAGTTGCTTGGCGAGTAAGTCGAGGCCGAGGCTGCCGTCGTTGGGGGTGAGGTTGAGGCTGTGGACTGACCATCCGAGTTGGGTGAGGCGGGCGGACATTTTGCTGAAAATCATCTTTGTGTCCCAGATGCCGTGTATGAGGATGACGGGATTGCGATCGAGCGAACTGTTCATTTGAAAAGAAAATTGCTTGCTGATTACAGCATAGATTACTCCCCTAGGGAGTTTGACCCCTACTAGGACAGCTAGCGAATCGGATCGAGGTACGATCGGCAATTAGTGGGAATCGCTAACAAATTCTGAGATACTTTGTAAATAAGTGCAAAGCTGTGATGGTATTTATACCTAAAATTTGCTTGGATGAGGTAGCTTAAATACAGCAAAATGTAAATTTTGATTAAGAAATGTAGACAAAAGTTGCCTAACCTCGTAGTCTAATTTTGTTGACAAGCTTGTACAAATTTCTCTAAAAGAACAAAAGGAGTAAGTCTAATGTTTGGTTTTATCAAAAATTTCTTCGGCGGTATTTTCGGATTTTTCGGCAGACTGTTGGGCTTGAAAAAGTCTGAATATTTCCTAGATTTGGGCGAATCGGGAGCAAAGGAACCAGCAAAAGTTGCGCCTGCGAAGGCTGAGCCTGTTGCGGTCGCACCGGCAAAAGTTGAGCCTGTTAAGTCTGAGAATTCTGAGAAGTCTGAGAAGTCTGAGAAGTCTGAGAAGTCTGAACCAGCTAAAAAGGCTAAGGTAGAGAAAAAGTCTAAGAAAGAAAAGGAACCAGCCGCTAGCGTTGTTGCTAAGACTCCAGAACCCGCGAAGGTACCTGCTGCTGCTGCAAATAACGGGAAAGTGCCGAGTCAACCTGAACCGATTCGGACTTTTGCTCCTAATAATTTAATGCCGACATCAAATGCAACTCGTCGCGGCCCGGGCCCCAGCATGAACAATTTCCGGGAAATGGCCCGTCAGGTGAAAACTAAGTAGGAAATTGGGAATTGATAATAGGGAATTGGGCATTGGATAATTCCAAATGCTGGCGTTAAAAATTAAACAGGGGATTACTCATTTTTAATTTTAACTCTTTGTTCTATTCCCTATTTTTTTCATTTCGGAGGAAGGCTAATCCGCTATATAGCTGAAAAGCTGAGTCCCAAGGAGTTTCGGATTTGCGATCGACTTCTATATGAGATTGGATCTTTCTCAACATATTAGTGTAATCGAGCACTGTCTCGGCAAAGGGCGTAAATTCTGACCAAACTGTAACGTCAAGCTGGCGATCGAATATTTCTAGTAAATGATTCCAGTTAATTCGGGTGGTACTTTGAGGAATTTGTTGAGAGTTTTTAACTCTGGGTGTTTTGTTTTTGGGGTTCGGTGAAGTGGATATCTCGGCAGCAGATTTGGTGAACTCAACTCCTTGTTGAAATTCGTAACTTTGGTCGCAAATTCGCAGAATGCAGTTTCTGCTGGGAATGTGCAAGTCACAGATTTGAGCGTAATCTTGCCTGATTTCTCTGTGGCGAAATTGCTCCTTTCTTCGGTTGGGGGAGTAGTCCATGACTTCGATGAACATCGGCAATAAGCCTTCTACTCTTTGGGTAACTTCTGACCAGTTAAATTCGATCGCACCGAGTCGATCGAGTCGATCTTTGCAAACAACGGCTGGGGAAGAGAGAGACTTGAAGTGTTGCACTCGGAAGATTTGGATTTTTTGAATATCGGTTAGGGTGGCCCAAAATACGGGAATGCCGGCGTTGAGGAGTTCTTGACCGTAAATTCGGAGTTCGGCGATGGGGCCAGTTTTGTAAAGTCTCCAGCCGCGGCTTTGGATTTGCATCCGGGTTGTGTAGGCGTCGATTTTAAAGATTCTGCTGATATTTTGAATGGCTGCGGGTTTGTTTTCGGGGCTAACTGGTTCGAGGATCAGGAGTCCCGGTTCGAGGTTGCTGGGGTCGTTTTTGGCGGTTTCTATGGCTTGTTGGCGGACGTTTTGTTGTGCGATTTCAATCCGTTGAATGCCTTGGCGGGTCTGGGAGACGATTTTGGGGTTGGTGATGTCGCGGAGTATTTGTTTGTAGGTTGTTTGGGCTTTTTCGAGGTTATTGGTGAGTTCGTAGTAGCGGCCGATATAGTATTGCACCCACGGATTTTCGGGGGATTCTTTTTGCAGTTGTTTGATGAGTTGGGCTGCTTGTTTGTATTCTTTGCCATCTAGGGCGGCGGCTATTTGGTTGATGTCTGTCATGGCGGTTGCGGGAATGGCGTTGTTTCTATCTTGGCTGATGTTTGGTTGGTTCCGCCACTGGTTAACAATTTTGGCTCTTGTGTTAACTTATAGATATGATATGAAACTTTGACAATCATTGAAAAAATACGTGTCAAATTGCAAGAAACAATGGTGGAACAAAAAGTAAGTTATACCCTTGAAATCAATGGTAAGTTTATTATTATTGAAAATGTTCCTGCTAGAGTGTGTTTGGAAACGGGAGAGCGATTTTTTTCGCCTGAAACTGTGGAACAGTTGCAGAAGATGATTTGGGAAGATAGAAAGCCGACTAGGGTGATTGAAACACCTGTTTTTGAATTTGCTTAGGGGTTGGTTAAAGTTCTGTTAAAGCTGATTGGAATTAATGCTTAGGCTGTAGGAACCTTTGCTTGCGCGATCGCCCAACAATGAGAACACTATGCTGCTATTATTTGAGGATTTTATGGCAAGTATCGCAGAGATTCCCAAACCCGGACAGCTTCTTGGGGGCTAATGTCCTTACAATTAGATAACTCTGGAGGCGCAGTATCTAAGAAAAGACGAGAACCCGCACCAGTAAATCTGTAAAATGGGCCTTTCCCCATCCAAGATCCTGTTAAAGTAGGGCCAGAAAGTCGAGGGTTTTTACGATATTTTAACACTGCGCTTTTGCCCAATATTGAATTGTTGACGGGATAACTCCGTTCTAAGTCAGTCGATGGCATATCGCCAATACCGCCACCTGTGGATTCAATAGCAAAGCAAGAGTTATTAGAGTTTCCATAGATAATTGCGTAGTTAGGGCAAAAACGGCGGAATTCTGAAGGACAAGGTTTAACTTGAACGCTAGCCACCTGAAATCCGGCAGGAATATAGCTAGGAATGGCAACTTTAACTCCGAGAGACTTAAGCTGATTTGTTTGTATGTCAGATAGCTGAGCATTGGCTACCAATTGCCCTTGATTAGTCGATCGCTCAGCCGTTACAGATTGTATGCTGGCGGCTAGGATTGCTACGATGATGATTGTGATGGTGATGGGCGATCGCATTTTCATGAATTTTCCTTGTTTTTGGGAGAGACTTTTTGCAGCGAGCGTATTTTATTATTTTTTAACCGCAGATGCACGCAGATTAACGCAGATTAACGCAGAGGTAGATACAAGTTCTGAGCTTAGTTCGATCGCCTTTTTTTATCTTTCCTCGATATACCGCTGCAACTCGCCTGTGCGCTGTTTAGTCATGCGATCCAAACATTCATTGAGGAAACCTCGATAACCGGTACCGCCGCGATTTTGATACACTTCAAATTCGCAGGTTTTATCTCGCACTTTAATCCATCCTAATTGTGCTTCGGAAAGTAGCGATCGCTCTTCGCCGCTCAATTGGGATATCAGTTGTTTGTAAACCTCGTTAAGTTGTCGATCCGAAGCCTCGTACCTCAATCGAATACAAGTTCTGACTTGCACATCTCCTTGCGGGCGATCGCAATTAATCTGTTGAGCAAGGGGAAAGCTAGGAGATTGTGCAGAAACTGATGTTGTACCTAAAATTGCCAAAACCACGCGCGGCGAAGCTATCCCGTAGGGAATCGACCAAAAGAGCGATCGACCTTTCTTCAACTCTATTTTCATTGGCTCGTCAACCCACCTATCTGATGACATAAGAAAAAGTAGACCTGATTGATGTAAAGATTGTTTTTATATTTGATGAATTCGATTCACCCTGTTTATTCGATTGCCAAAGTGTGCTTGAGTGCTGCATCTACTGCCACCATATTTGACCAAATACCAATTTTGCGATCGATTTCAACTTCTAGAAGCGTCACAAGATTGTCTGTCATAATTACCGAGTCAGCTAGCAATCCCGTTTGCTGCCCGGACGGTGTTGCTAGGGAAACAAAAACCCGGCTTGGGTGTCCAGAACGGGCTAAATTGCTAGTAATCATTGCCGTAATTGTTTGCCCTAAACCAGTCCCCAGATTATTAGCTTGAATTATCAAAGCTGGACGGCGTTTCGCAGTACGCAAGTCCGAGCTGGGGAACAAAACCAAAACCACATCACCGCGATTATAAGGCATCGTAAGCATCCATCTCGGGTAGTTCCCAATCAGGAGCAAATCTGCTCAACCGCACCCGTAAATCTGCTGCTTGTTCGTCGTTGATACCGCGAGATTGCAAGTTTACTAACCCTATTTTTGGCATAAAAGTAACAATAACTTGCGCTTCTTCTATGTCGGTGGGTGTTTCTAGTAATTCGATTTTGCCATTTCGATATATGCCCTCTACTGACTGTAACATTTTACTTCTGTTATAATTAGCCATTTACATTTTAGCGGCGATCGCCAAACCCAGCAAGTCTCGGTACTTTTTTGTGGATATTAGCACTTCTCAAAAGCCGCGCCCACCAATGATAAAGCAACTATCGGTGCAGTCACCGCCCTGAGAATTCTACTCCCCAAAGAAACAGCTTCAAAACCAAATTCGATCGCCCTTTCCACCTCACCGTCAGTCCATCCACCCTCCGGCCCGACAGCAATCACGATCGCTAATTCCTCTTGTTCTTGCTCCCCCCTTATTAAGGGGGGCTGGGGGGGAGCGAAACCAGTCGCTCCATCTTGCTCCCCCCTTAACAAGGGGGGCTGGGGGGGTTCTAAATTACCCAACAAACAATCCCACAAATGCCGATTGTCCCCGCGAGCAACACAAATATATCGATATTTTTGACCGCAATTTTTGACAGCAATATCAAACGAAACAGGCTCTAAAATCGCCGGCACAAATTGACGTTCCGACTGTTCTGCCGCTTCGGCAGCAATCCTTCTCCACCGATCGACCTTCTGAGCACTTGGTTTGAGCAAAGTTCGATCGCTCGTCACCGGCACAATACTTGCCACACCCAACTCCGCCGCCTGTCTCACAACCTCGTCAAAGCCGTTTCCTTTGGGCAAGGCTGCCATCAAAGTTACTTCCACGGGTAGCTCCCTGTCCGCAGAAATCTCCTCTGCTAGGGAGGCAAATAACCCGGTTTCCTGGGCTTCTAGGACTGCTAACCACCAATGTCCCCGGCCGTCCATCGCAATAAATCGATCGCCCTCACTCAAACGTAGAACTCGGTTTAAATAATGCTGCTGTTGTTTGGTTAAGTCGATTTTGCGATCGCAAATTTGAGCGGGACTAACTGCTAATCTTTGTAATTGAGGCATTAAGTTTGGGATTGTTCGTTTTCTATTAGAGATTTTTTTAAAACCGCAGAGAACGCAGAGAACGCAGAGGAAGATAGAATGAGAGGAGATAGGCAGGCGGGGTTTGAACAGTTCAAAAAACAATAAAGGCAAAGCATCTACAACCGGAATTATTTTACAAATCCAAGTTTTTTTATGCAAATGCTCTGCCTTTATATTACTTTTGCCAGAAGTCTATTGAATACAATCGAAAATCACAAATTGAAAATCGAAAATCAGCTTATGCTTCCTCCTTGATCTTTTTTAAATAAGTAGAAATCGCTTCTGTAGCTAGCTGTGTAATCGGCTTGCCCTGACGGGCTGCTTCTTCCTTGAGCTCGTTGTAGATTTCATCGCGGACGCTAATTCGACGGCGGACTTTGCCACCGCTAGCAGCGGCAGTCTCTTTCCCGTTATCGTTACTAGACGTAACATCTAATTCATTAATCTCAGTTGTCATCGAGTCAGTAGATTGGTAGTTGGTTACAAATTGACGGATAGATTCTAACCCGACGCGATCGCAAAAATTGCCAAAACTCTCGCTCAGTTGCCGTTTTTGCTTGAAATAAACAAAAATCGGTTCCAGAAAAGCTTCAAAATTCTTTACGTGCAGCTTTTCCTCAATTGGTTTTGCCAGCCGCGTTTGGTCGGGAGAACCGCCCAGCCAAATCTGGTAGGATTCCGGCGAACTCCCGACAAACCCCAATTCTGCCATATAAGGGCGGGCGCATCCATTTGGGCAACCAGTCATCCGCACCACCAAATGCTCGTCTGCCAAGCCAACTTTGGTCAAAAGTGTCCGAATCCGCTCTAGAATGCTGGGAATCACGCGCTCGGACTCGGTAATCGCCAGCCCGCAAGTCGGCATTGCCGGACAAGCCATTGCATAGCGGACTAAGGGGTCGATCGCAGTTTCCCGCTGAATGCCGCATCGATCGAGTATTCCCTGAATTTCCTGTTTGAGATCCGGCGAAATATCGTAAATCAGCACGTTTTGGTGCGGCGTCGCCAGTATCGGCAAGTTGTACTTCTGCACAATTTCCCGCAAAGCTGTTTTTAGCTGAAATGAACCTTCATCTTTGATCCGGCCATTTTCTACAGAAATGCCGACAAACAGTTTACCGTCTCCCTGGTCGTGCCAGCCCAAGAAATCAAAATACTTCCACTCAGGCAGCGGTTTAAAGGCTTCTAGCGGCTTGCCAAAATATTCTGCTACTTTTTCGCGGAACCACTGTACGCCTTTGTCGTTAATCAGGTACTTCAGCCGCGCGTGCCGTCTGTCTGTGCGATCGCCGTAATCTCTTTGGGTTGCTACAATTGCCTTGACCAAATCGTAAACTTCATCCTTGGCAACATAGCAAATCTCATCCGCAACCCGCGCAAAAGTCTCTTCTTTGTTGTGAGTGCGGCCCAAACCGCCGCCAGCAAACACGTCAAAACCTTGCAACTCGCCAGCTTTATTGGTAATTACCACCAAGCTCAAATCCTGAGAGTACAAGTCAATTGAATTGTCTCCCGGCACGGTAACGGAACACTTAAATTTGCGCGGCATATAATGGCTGCCGTAAATCGGTTCTTCTTTGTCGCTAAAGATTGTGCCGTTGCCGTTTTTCTGTCTGGCGGCCTTCACTGCGGGGTCTTCCTCGGCCGAAACAGCTTTTTCGCCGTCCAGCCAAATTTCGTAATAAGCACCGGTTTGCGGCGTCAGCAAATCGGCGACATTGTTGGCGTATTGCAGCGCATACTTGTATTCTGGGCGATTTTTGTACGGTGCTGGCGGTGCCATGACGTTGCGGTTCAAGTCGCCGCAAGCTCCCAAGGTTGACCCCATATTTTTAATAATTGAGGAAAACACTGCTTTAAGATTTTTTTTCAACACCCCGTGCAGTTGGAAACCTTGGCGGGTTGTAACGCGGATCGTGTGGTTGCCGTATTCTTCAGATAGCTTGTCTAAGGCTAAGTATAATTGCGGCGGAGTGAACCCGCCGGGATTGCGGGTGCGGAGCATGAACTGATAATCTTTTTCTTGTCCTTTGACTCGATTGTCGCGGTTGTCTTGCTGGTACGAGCCGTGAAATTTGAGAATCTGAATCCCGTCTTCGGTGAAGTGGGTAGTTTCTTGTAACAGTTCAGTCGCAACGGGTTCTCGTAAATAGTTGCTGCGTTCTTTGAGACCTTCTGATTTAGAGGGTTTGCGCGCAACAGGGGTTGAAGGGGAAGATGTGATCATGGGAATGTATAGTGCCAGTTATAATTAGATACAGCCGATCGAATATTTCTTGACAATTTGACACTTGACAAATTTGCACTTGACAAATTTCTTCAGAAATGCTTTGTCGGATATGTTGACAACTCGGTTAACAACTAAGTTAACAACTAAGTTAATAACGGTAATCCGGTAGGAATTCTGATGTTGTTCAATTGTAACACGATCGAGCCGGGGCTGAAAAATTGTAATTAAGAGTTTATACTTTCGATCGCTTAAGTGTACAAAACTTTAGAAATAATTAACCTCAACCTTTGAAACTATGTCACTGTATGACGAAGACACATTTGTGGTTTTAGAAACAAACCAGCCAGAGCAGTTTTTGACTGCGGCGGAACTGTTAGAAAAGCTGAAAGCCGTGTTAGCCGAGGAACACGAAGATTTGCCGCAGGACTTGCATAAAATATCTGGCGTGGAAGCTCAAGCCAAGTATTTAATTAATACTTATTGTGAATTAGATGTCGGGCCGGGAAAATTTTTGCAGTGGTACGCAGTGCGTCTAGAAAAGTAATTTTGGGGATGGGGATTGCTAATACAGTTAGCGGTTAACAGTTAAAAATCAACAATTCTTCAATCTAAAATCCAAAATCTAAAATCTAAAATCGGTTAATCTTCCAACTGTTGAACCGATGATACTTCCACTGCGGTAACATCGATCGTACCGGGCGGTGTCAAGCGACTAAAATGACCTTCCTCTATTTTCAGAGGTTCGCCACAGTTGGCACATTGAAATTGAGTTTGATTTAAAGCTGTAAATTCGTATTGACAAACTGGACAATTGTCCTCAATTAAATTGCGTTTCAGCCACCACTGAAGCGCGAAAAATGCTACCACAGGCGTCAGCAACAAAAAAGCTATTACAATCAACACTGATTTAACTATCCAACCCAAACCTATTGACACCAACAAACACGCGATGCCCAGCAGTATCAGCCAATTGCTAATACGGGGTAGGTTTAAAGAGATTTTGGGGGTGCCTTGGTTCACGGTTGTCTCCTTGGGTGTCTTTGCACGTAGGCATAACTCTATCCTACTCAGAAAATCACGTAGTTGTTCGAGTTAATTTTCCCATTGTACACGGAGAGACCGCTCTCTACGGCATAAGTTTATCTGAGTCAGAGGGTTAAAAAATTCCTTCTAAGGATTGACAAAGGGATTCAAAACTAAATCTTGCCAGGGTTTGTTCTCTCAACCAGTGGCGATCGCACCTTTTATCCTCTCCTCGCAGCATTTCCACACAAGCAACCGCTACTGCTGCTGAATCTCGGTGAGGAACTCGCCACCCCAGTTTACCATCTTGCAGCGGATCTGCCGATCCGTCCGCGTCTCCCGCCAGAACAGGTACTCCGCAAGCTAAAGCTTCCAAATAAACTATACCGAAGCCTTCCTGGGAGGGCATTACATAAGCATCGGCTAACTGGTAATGTGCTGCTAAATTTTCTGTCGGTACAAAACCCGCAAATATTACTCTTTCGGTAACTCCCAAATCGTCAGCGAGTTTGGCTAATCTAGATCGATCGTCTCCTCTGCCAATAACTAAGTATTTCACATTGGGAAACGTTTTTGCGATTAGCGGCAAAGCTTGAATTGTGACATCGACACCTTTGTAAATATCCGTCGATCGCAATCTGGCTACAGTCATCAATATTTTAGCACCAACCAGATTGTACTGCTCTAATAAATCCTGTGGCTTCTGCCCAGTCGTAAATATATTTTCATCTACCGTACAAGGCACTATGTGGAATTTTTCGGGATTTAATTGGTTAATTTCGCAAGTACGCGCGGCGAAGCTATCCCGTAGGGAATCGCGCGTGTACCTGCTAATAGTCCAAATACTCTCAGCTTGTCTCATTGCTGTTTGATATTTGGGCGGAAGCGATTCCCAAACTTCCTTGCCGTAAGTTAAAATCGTGTAGGGAATTCCCAATGGTTGGCACAAAATTTGAATTAGCGGTGCGAGTTTGATGTGACCGCAAAAAACCCGCTGCGGTCGTTTTTGCAGCAAGCGAGTTAGTAATACTGTAGCAAACTTAAGACGGCCCAACCAGGGATTCTCGGTTTTGAGGTAATAAAATTTCAGATTTTTTGACTCGAAGGGATTGTTGCAGTCTGGAGAATCTCGCAACAGCAAAACTTCAGCTTGCGGCGGCGAGTTTGTCTTTGCGGTTATTGACGCATAAGCTTTGAGAATGTCTTGAACGTAGGATTGAATGCCGCCTTCGCTAGCAAATATTTCTAGGAAACAGAAGAGGTGATTTGTCGATCGCATCTCAGATTTAGGCATTGACAGCGCAGACAATTATTGCATTATAGTGATTTTGCCAAAAAGGGCGATCGCCATTATCCAGAGCTTTTAAACCATGTCAAGATGACTGTAGTTGCAGGTTTTACAGCCAAATATTGGACTTATCTACTCTCACCGTTGGCTTTGAGGGACGATCGGCTTTTTAACTAGCGCTTTTTAACGGGCTGCATGGGTGAGCGCGAGGCTTTGCTTGAACTTTACTATAATCTACCGTAATTTACTGTAAACTTAATGATTTTTTACAATATTATGCACCAAACAAAAATTAAGATTTATTGAGTTGGTGCTGCGCGTCCGACCAGACTGAGGATTAGCTTATCGGTGCCGATCGAGGATCTCGCATCTTTACTTTTTGGTAAAAGTATGGTATATCTAAAGATAGATATCGCTCCTGTGTTTAACTGTTATCATCAGCCAAGATAGAGAGTTAAATTAAATATGACTCTGCCAGCTTTTAAAAGCTATTTCTGAAATATTTGGTCAAAAATATTCTCCTAAACTTTTTCTCAAAAAGTGAAAAAATAATGCTCATAAAGCATTGAAAAAATTCCCGCTTGTTGATTGTTTTGGCAGCCAGGATAGAGATTGAATATTCATATCTTTTCCGTTTATAAAAGCAGTCTAACGAGCCGATAGAGAAAGTTTTACGAGCAGAAAAAACTAGGTTCCGTACAACTATGTACGCAGAGAAGCCCCTCACCTAAAACATTAGGTATTTGAGCTTAAACCTGACAAAAGCTAATGTTAGGTTGGCAACTTCATATGTACGAGTGACTCTCTCCAAACGAGAATTCATTGGAGTTTGAGGTGAAACGAGTAACGATCGCACTCAGTCTTTTTAGTCTAGTCAGCAGCACTCTGGCAAGTTGCACCGCAGCTTCCCAGAACGCTCAAAACAGCACACAACCAAGCAACTCCGAACTTTCATCAGTTGCTGTAGCAGTCCGCGACCTCGGCAATCCATTCTTCGTACAAGTTGGCAAGGGCGCTGAGTCCGAAGCCAAGAAAATCGGCGGTGCAAACGTGAGGACAACTCTCGTTTCCAGCGGCGACGATTTAAATCAGCAATTTAATCAAATCGAAAACTTTATTGCCTCTAATGTCAGCATGATTGTACTCAATGCTGCTGACACCAAAGGCATTGCCCCCGCTGTCGAAAAAGCCAAGCAAGCAGGAATTCCGATAATTGCAGTTGATACCGCCGCCGAGGGAGGCGTTGATGCCACAGTTACTTCAAATAACGTGCAAGCTGGCGAAGTAAGCTGTCAATATATAGCCGATCGCTTGAAAGGAAAAGGCAGCGTTGTGATTATCAACGGGCCTCCCGTCGCTTCAGTCGTCGAGCGAGTTCAGGGGTGCCAAAGTGTCTTCTCCAAATATCCCAATCTCAAGGTTCTTTCCAAAGATCAGAACGCAGAAGGCAGCCGCGATGGCGGGTTAAGAGTGATGAGCGATTTGCTTACTTCCTTCCCGAAAATTGATGCTGTTTTTGCAATTAATGACCCCTGTGCCATTGGTGCAGAATTAGCAGCCAAACAAGCACAAAGAAGCGAGTTCTTTATTGTGGGAGTCGATGGTGCACCTGAAGCTTTAGATGCACTCAAGCAGAACAACAGTCTCTTTGTGGCTACAGCAGCTCAAGATCCATTTCGCATGGCAGCCAAGGCCGTTGAAGTCGGGAACGACATTCGGAAAGGAAAAAAGCCAGCCAATCCAAACATTCTGATTCCAGTCGCGCTGATTACTCGCGAAAACGTCAATCAACATAAAGGCTGGACAAGTGAGTGACATTCTTCGTGTCAAGTTAAGACTAAAACCCTTGAGGAATCCCGTTTTTCCCCGAGTCTAGATCCCCCTAAACCCCCCTTAAGAATGGGGACTTTGAGAAGAATCTTCTCCCCCCCTTAAGAAGGGGGGCTAGGGGGGATCTAAGTTTAATAGTCAAGCAGATTTCCTTACGGTATTTACAATGGTAAATAGCACTCACGATTCAATTAAAACTAAGCCCGTACTAGAAATGCAAGGTATTACAAAAACCTTTCACGGTTTTACAGCCTTGCACGATGTAAATATCACCGTTTACCCAGGCGAAGTCCACGCCCTCATGGGGGAAAACGGTGCGGGCAAAAGTACGCTGATGAAAATTCTGGCGGGAGCCTACATAGCTGATGCAGGCGAAATCAGAATTGACGGTCAAGCTGTTAAGATGACAGACCCCGGTCAAGCCAGAAATTTAGGGATAGCGATTATTTATCAAGAACTCAATCTCGCCCCCAATCTGACAGTTGCTGAAAACATTTTTATGGGCAGCGAGCTGAAGAAAGGAGGTACATTTTTAAACCAAGATGAAATGCAGCGCAAAGCATCTGAGGTATTGAAAAACCTCGATGCAAATTTTGAGGCTGGAGACCTGGTTTCGACACTTTCAATTGCCGAACAGCAGCAAGTGGAAATAGCTAGGGCGCTCAAACACAATAGCCGAATTTTAGTGATGGACGAGCCGACGGCCGCGCTTTCAGACCGCGAAACAGATAAGCTTTTTGAAGTGGTTCGCCGCTTGCGGAATGAGGGCATTGCTATTATTTATATCAGCCACAGAATGGCAGAAATTTATGCCCTTGCCGATCGCGTGAGCGTCATCCGAGATGGCGGGTATATTGGCTCTCTGGAAAAGCACGAAATTTCTGCCAATCGCTTGGTGGAAATGATGGTGGGTCGTTCTTTACAGGATTTGTACGAAAACAAGCATCAAATAACACCGGGTGCAGTTGTTCTTGAGGTAACAAATTTAAGCGACGGTCGCAAAGTAAAGCCTGCCACTTTTCAACTTCATGCGGGCGAAATTCTGGGTTTAGCGGGTTTAGTTGGCGCGGGCCGAACAGAACTTGCCCGCCTGATTTTTGGTGCCGATCGAAAGACAAGCGGTGAAATTAAACTTGAAAATCGTCCTCTGAATGTCTCGACACCCAATGAAGCAATGGCAGCCGGAATTGCTTACGTGCCCGAAGATCGCAAGGCTCTCGGACTATTTTTGGAGGCAAGTTCCGGTGAAAATATCACCATGAATGTCCTCGATCGAGAAGCAAAAGCTGGCATTATTAACTCAAATTTTCTGTTAAAAATTGTCAATGATGCTATTAATAATTTGCAAATTCGCCTTGCAAGTCCGAGCATCAGGGCAATGGATCTTTCTGGGGGGAATCAGCAGAAGTTGCTGCTAGCGCGTTGGTTGGCTATCAACCCAAAGGTACTTTTGCTAGATGAACCGACGCGGGGTGTGGACATTGGCGCCAAAAGCGAAATTTATCGAATTATTAGCGATTTGGCAGCCAAGGGTGTAGGTATTTTAATGATTTCCAGCGAACTGCCGGAAATTGTGGGAATGAGCGATCGCGTCTTAGTGATGCGAGCAGGAAGCCTCGTCGGTGAAGTAGGCGGATCGACTGGGGAAGCAATTACGCAAGAGAACATTATGGCTTATGCCACCGGGGCAACAGAGGTAAAAAAATCATGAGTCAAACAGAAGTAAAAAGCACCAGAAATCAATCAAGCGATCGCCAAAAAGCCAGTAAAGCTCAAGCTTGGAGAAATTTTATCCAAGTAGCCGGCATCCTGCCGATTTTGGTTGGCATCTGTATAATTTTTTCCTTGGTAACGCCCAACTTTCTTTCAGTTGGAAATTTGATCAATGTCATCCGGCAAGCATCGATCAATATTGTCCTAGCTACCGGCATGACTTTTGTGATTTTGACGGGCGGGATTGACCTTTCTGTTGGGTCAATTTTGGGTGTGACGGCAGTTGTCGGGGTGCTGGTTTCCTTAGTTCCAGGTCTCGGTTGGTTTGCCGTACCGGCTGCGTTAATAGCGGGAGTCTTTTTGGGATTACTTAACGGCTCGCTAATTGCTTATTTAGGTTTGCCTCCGTTCATCGTAACCCTTGGTTCTTACACTGCTTTGCGGGGAGTTGCTTATTTAGTAGCTAACGGCACTACCGTTATCAATAGGAATCTGAATTTTGCTTGGGTAGGTAACAGCTATGTTGGCCCTATTCCCTGGTTAGTTATTATCGCTTTTCTCGCAGTTTTAGCGAGTTGGTTTGTCTTGCGGCGGACTGTTCTAGGGAGGCATATTTATGCCGTGGGAGGCAACATTCGGGCAGCACGATTGACAGGTATTAAGGTGAGTCGGGTGCTGTTGTTTGTCTATGGTGTTAGCGGGATGCTTTCTGGTTTAGGCGGCATTATGAGCGCATCGCGCCTCTACAGTGCGACGGGGATGTTGGGGCAAGGCTACGAATTAGATGCGATCGCTGCGGTAATTTTGGGAGGAACGAGTTTCACAGGTGGAATTGGCACTATTTGGGGTACTTTGCTGGGGGCTTTAATTATTGCCCTGCTCAACAATGGACTAACTCTCATGAACGTGTCTTTCTTCTGGCAGTTAGTTGTCAAAGGTTTGGTGATAATTATCGCAGTGACGATTGACAAAGTTCGCACAGGTTCAAGCGCAGCGTAATATTGCTAATTCGGTCGATCGGTTCCTTATGAGGAGCTTTGTCCTATGCACATTCAGCATTTTCTTCACCTGATTACTGCTTTTATACTGGGAACACCTGCTGTATTTCTACTAACATCATTCCCAATTTTTGCTGCACCAATTGATAGATTAGTTGCTCCTGAACCGTTAAATACCTTGGCAGAAGACCCCTTCGCGCAGGTAAATTCTGTCTCTCAACTCTCGGATGTAAAACCAACTGACTGGGCGTTTCAGGCGCTGCAATCTCTAGTAGAACGCTACGGCTGCATTGTCGGTTATCCCGACGGCACCTATAGAGGAAACCGCGCGATAACGCGGTACGAATTTGCCGCAGGATTGAATAGCTGTCTCGATCGAGTCAGCGAACTAATTGCCACAGGAACAACCAACCAGATTACTAGAGAAGATTTAGCGATCGTCCAAAAGCTGCAAGCAGAATTTGCAACTGAATTATCGGTGTTGCGGGGTCGAGTCGATACTCTCGATGCACGCACAGCAGAACTAGAAGCGAATCAGTTTTCCACTACGACGAAGCTGAATGCGGAAATTATCGTGGTGGTAACAGATACCTCCGGCAACAGTGTTGGGGACTCGCGCGATCGCACCAACACTATTCTTGCCAACCGGGGGCGATTAAATTTTGAAACCAGTTTCACCGGTCGCGATATGCTGAGAACCCGTTTGGAATTCGGCAACTTGGGCAGGATTGCCGATGAGACGGGTACAAATATGACGGCCTTGAACTTTGATGGCAATGTCGATAACACAATCACCGTCCCTCACGTATTATATGTAACGCCGCTGACCTCTAATCTGGCGCTGACCGTCGGCCCCACAGGTGTCGGGTATCCCGATATTACGGATTTGCTGACTCCTCCAACGATCGCCAGCGATAGTGAGGGAATTCCCTCGAAGTTCGGACAATACAATCCCCTCTACCGCCGGGGAGGTGGCGGTGCTGCTGTCAACTGGACGATCGTCAAAAACCTCACCCTGACTGTAGGCTATATCGCAGGAAATCCCAATCTCTCGCAGCAAAATAACGGTTTATTCAACGGTTCCTACAATGCTCTGGTTCAGCTTGCCTACCGGGGCGATCGCGGAGCAATTGGCGTAGCCTATTCTCGTACCTTTGCACCAAGCGGTAAAGCCGACCTCACAGGCGGTACGGGCAGTTTTCTGGCTGCGCGACCGTTTGGGGACAATATTGCTACATCCAGCGATTCTGTAGGCGTACAAGGATTCTACCGCCTTGCTCCCCGGTTGCAAGTTCACGGCTGGGGCGTTTATACTCGCGCCAATGCAGAAAATTCCGGTGTTAGCAGCGTTTCTGATGGTAGAGGTGGCGTGGTTTTGCTAAATGTTGACGGGGACGATCGCGCCGATATTGTGTATGCAGCGATCGGGATAAGTTTCCCAGATGTGGGAGGTGAAGGCAACCTACCCGGGATTTTGGTGGGTTTGCCAGGTCGCGTGACGAGCAGTAATGTGCGCCGCGAGCGAGATACTTCCTATCACATTGAAGCTTTCTATCGCTTTCAGGTCAACGACAACATTTCCATCACCCCTGGTTTTTGGGCCGTTGTTAATCCTGAGAATGACAGCCGCAACGACACTCAATGGGTTTGGTTGCTTCGCACTGGCTTTAACTTTTAACCGGAAATACAGCAGATTCCATGTTTATGAAGTACACCCCAGATCGAGCCCCGTAGGGACACGGCACGCCAGCCCATTAGTGTCAACTTAAGACTCAAACCCTCAGTCCGGCAGGGGTTGAAACCCCTGCCTCAAAGCAGAAGTCCTCTCAAAGAGGACTAATGAGCTATTAGACATCTCCCATAATTCTTGTGGAACAGGCATCCTGCCTGTTCAAGATTGGCTTTTTAGGAGATGTCTATTCAGTCCTCTTTGAGAGGACTTTCGCTATGAGACAGGGAATTAATTCCCTGTCGGACTTGCTGGGTGGGCGAGAGGACTTGGCGGACTGACAGCTTAAGTTGACACGAAGAAGAGTGCCTTGTCCCTACTGCTTCATAAACCAGGGATACGCTGTATCTTGGTCAGGATTTACCTAACAAAAAACCCCTACCATCGCTGGCTGGGGTAGAAAATTATCAGGGTGCATCTACTAATATTTGCAACTATAACATACATTTGTGGGGTGTCACCCTTCATGGGTGACACCCAACTAGGAATTTAGGTCAGAATAAATTATGATTTAATATGCCAATGATTAACAAAGCTTTTATATCATCTAGTTCTGTCCCAGCCGATCTAAAATTTAAGATTTAGAATAAATCTGTGCTAGACCTCAAATTAATCCGAGAAAACCCGCAAGCCGTGCAAGAAAGCCTCAACCTGCGCGGAGGTAACTATGAAATCGAGCCGATTTTGCAATTAGACAAACAGCAGCGGGAGTTGGAAGGCAAGCGATCACAACTGCAAGCCCGCAGCAACGAAATTGCCAAACTCATCGGTCAAAAAAGAAAATCGGGTTTACCCCTCGAATCTCCCGAAATTCAGGAACTGCAGGCAGAAGGCAACGCTGTCGGCACCGAGTCGAACGAACTGCAAGCACAGGAAAAAGACCTAAAAGCTCAAATAGAAGCTTTATTGCTACCGCTGCCAAACTTACCGAGTCCGTCAACGCCGATCGGCAAAAATGAAGAAGAAAACGTCGAAATCCGGCGCTGGGGAGACGAATACATTCCCCAAAATTCAGGTATTTTACCGCACTGGGAAATCGGCGAAAAATTAGGAATTATCAACTTTGAACGGGCAGTAAAAATCGCTCAGCCCCGCTTTGTGAGCTTAATGGGAGCCGGGGCAGCCCTGGAAAGAGCGATTATTCAATTCATGCTCGATCGCCACACAAAAGCCGGTTATGTAGAAGTAATTCCACCATTTTTAGTTAACACTGAATCCCTCACAGCTACGGGTCAATTACCCAAATTTGCTGAAGAAAGTTTCAAGTGCGACCAAGATGATTTGTGGTTAATTCCTACTTCCGAAGTTCCGGTGGTCAATTTGTACAGAGGTGAAATTTTGACAGCAGAACAGTTGCCAATTTATCACTGTTCTTATACTCCTTGCTTTCGCCGCGAAGCTGGCAGTTACGGCAAAGATACGCGGGGATTAATTCGATTGCACCAATTTAATAAAGTTGAATTGGTAAAACTCGTGCATCCGAGTACCTCCGAGGCAGAGCACGAAAAGTTAGTGCAGGATGCTGAGGGAGTTTTACAGGCGCTGAAATTGCCTTATCGGGCGATCGCGCTGTGTACCGGCGACTTGGGTTTCGCGGCGGCAAAAACCTACGATTTAGAGGTGTGGCTGCCATCTGCGGGCAAATACCGCGAGATTTCCAGTTGTTCCAACGTCGCAGATTTTCAGGCGCGGCGGGCAAATATTCGCTTTAAAGAAACGGGGAAAAAAGGCACTCAATTCGTTCACGCCCTTAACGGTTCCGGTTTAGCTGTGGGCCGCACAATGGCGGCTATTTTGGAGAATTACCAGCAGCCAGACGGAACTGTAAAAGTGCCGGAAGCCTTACAACCCTATTTGGGACGGGAAGTTTTATAAGTCACTCGGCGATTGAAATCGCCGAGTAATATTAATTCCGGTTGCATCGGAATTAATATTACCCGAAATCAGGACACGGCAGTGCCGTGTCCCTACAATTTATCACCGTAGGGATACGGCAGTGCCGTATCCTCGCTTATCATTCCGGCGCAGCCGAAATTGATACTATATTACAAATTTCTTAGAGCTTCCTTGATGTCCTGGGCTAAAAATCTATCCAATGCGAGATACATCCAGTAAACAGATAACTGACTGTCACTGCTAGTCTTATGAAATCCCAAAGCCAGGGCCTGTTTTTCGTACATGGGGTGAATCATCAGCGTGTACAAGTCGCAAAGATTCGGAAAATCTGTTTGCATTTCTCCTAAAACTTTCTGTGTGTCTTCCAGAAAAGTAATCCGGTATTCTGACAAATACTGCGGATCGATCATCCAACTGCGGACAAATATTGACTGGCAATTTTGATCTCCTGGTAGCGCCATATTGAAAGGATCGATATCGGAAATAGAACTTAAATGAAGGCTTTTGCTAGGAGCGTTAAAAAAATTGACTTCAGATTCGCTAGCTGTTGGATAAAGTAAGTAAAACCCGACGGGATTGAGGTTATCTGAGCGACGCAAAACTCGCATTCCCTTTGAGTATTGACTGGCCAAAAGCCGGAGGATTTTAGCGATTTTTTGGGGTACGGCGTTAGTGTTGCGGTTCATCCAGTTGTAATTGGTCGCTAATAAATTAGCAACGGGAATCGCGTCGCACCGAGGGTTAAAATTATCTAATTGGAGTTGTACGGGGTTTTGAGGTTCGGCAATATTTAAAATTTCTGAAACAGGTTGAATTTCAATTTCGGTAGTGTTACCGTCAAAGTGTTTTTTAATTAATCCCAGGGCTTCTAATTTATCTAACATCATGCCGGCGGCGCGATCGCTTCCCCGATCGGAATCGCAGTAAAATAGTTCTGCGGCTTCCCGGTGAGTGCACTGCACTTCTGTTGCCGGCAATTCCAGTTTCGCCAGCGGCGGTTTGAGGCGGGGCTGATTTTCCTGAAGCTGTTTCACCAATAAGTAAATCCACAGCCTGATAAAGCATTCAGCCCTAGTGCGAGTTACGCCGACTCGTTTCATCAACAGCGAGACAGCCGTGCGTCGTTGAGATTGAGAATACCAAAAATTTATTTCTTCAAAATCCATTGTAGTTGCCAAGCAGCGAAGGAACTCTACTTACATATTGGCTCAATTACAATAAACTTCACCCCGCTTCAGGTTACTTGTTGCCGCTGTTGCTCAACTTGACTGATTTCCGGCGACTCTACAAGATAGCTGCTTGCTCCTTGCAAGTTCACTGCTTCACAAAGCAGAATCAATTTTAGATATTTTCTGGCTTGATTTAACAAACCAACGAACCCGAGTAAATTAGCAACTTTGGAGGTTTACGCCATGTACAGTGCTTATATCAATCGGATGGGAAAATTTTTGCCGGGAGAACCAATTAATAATGATGAGATGGAAGAATATCTCGGCAAAGTTGCCTCGCGCCCTTCGAGAGTCAGGCAGCGAATTCTCAACAGCAACGGCATTCAACAGCGCTACTACGCGATCGACAAACAGCAGCAAACAATATATTCTAACAGCCAAATGGCAGCGTTTGCCGTCCGCGACGCGATTTCTCGGTCAAATTTGGAACCAGGGGCGATCGACTTATTGGCCTGCGCTACCACTTTACCAGATTTATTAGTACCGGGATTTGCCAGCACAGTACACGGGGAACTTTCCGAATTATCTCCCCTAGAAATAGTGTCAACTCAAGGAGTTTGCTGTGCCGGAGTTAGTGCTTTAAATTACGCCGCCTCTCAAATCGAACTCGGCAAAAAACAAACAGCAATTGCCGTCGCTTCCGAATTTCCCTCGCGCCTGTTCAAAAACACCAAATTTGAAACAGAGACTTCAGTGCAAGCGGGAAAACCCCTGCCTTTCGATACAGAATTTCTGCGCTGGATGCTCTCCGACGGTGCCGGAGCATTGTTGCTGCAAAACCATCCTAGCGCAACAGGAATTAGTTTAAAAATAGAATGGATTGAACTCGTTTCTCACGCCAATGCTTATCCTGTTTGTATGTATTCAGGAGTAGCCAACGAAACATCCACTAAAAGCTGGCTGGACTATTCCTCCTACCTCGATGCAGCCACAGCGGGAGCTTTTGACTTGCGGCAGAATATTCGCTTGCTGGACAATGTAATGAAATTAGGCGTTGAAGGTTGGCTGCGGCTGATTAAATCAGGGAGAGTTTGTCCGCAGGAAATCGACTGGTTGCTGTGCCACTATTCGTCTCACTTTTTCCGGGGGCAAATTGTAGAACTTCTGGAACAAGCAGGCTGCATGATTCCTGAAGAAAAATGGTTTACCAACTTATACAGCCGGGGAAATACAGGCTGCGCTGCGATTTATTTAATGTTAGAGGAATTGTTCAATTCTGGCAAGTTGCAGCCTGGACAGAAAATCTTTTGTTTTGTCCCGGAAAGCGGGCGCTTTACCACGGCATATATGATGTTAACTGCTGTGGAAAATACCCATAAGCCTATGAGTTCTCAAATTTATAACTTTCATGAGGTTCCCGAAGCTTCGCCTCTCGAAAGCGTTAAACCCCAACACCCCAACTCTCCGCAAGCTTATTTGTTGCGGGAGTTAGCATGGATTTGGCTGAAGTTCGATCGCGAAATTCGTTCCGTTCCCATTGTCCGCAAATTGTACCGAGGAGAGTTTACAATAGAAGATTATCAAGCTTTGCTGTGCAATCTCCGGCCGCAAGTTGTAGAGGGAGCTCGCTGGATTGCTCGCGCTGCTTCTAACATGAGCGACTTTCGCCTGCGATCGACTTTTATCGGTCACGCTCAAGACGAACACCGCGACTATCAAATGCTAGAACAAAATTATGTTTCTGTGGGCGGTGAATTGGCAAAAATTGTGGAATATGATAAGAATATTGGCAGCGAAGCACTATCAGCTTTTATCTTCCACCAAGCATCGCGGGAAAATCCGGTCGATTTAATTGGCAGTATGTTTATTATCGAAGGATTGGGCAATCGGTTGGCGGGAAAGTGGGCAAAACAAATTCAAGAAACTCTCGGTTTGCAATCCGAACAAGTATCGTTTTTAGCGTATCACGGATCTAATGACGAGTCGCATTTAGCCAAACTGGAAAATTTGATTAATGCCGAATGGATGACAGATGATATTGCCCGCCGCATTGTCAAAACCGCTCGCGTTACTGCCCGTTTATATTTGCTGCAATTGGAGGAAATTCGCTAATGCAAAAGCTGCAAAAACAAGATACCGAAAATCTCCCAGATGAGCGAAAAATCCCTTACGCTACCAAACCCTACAACCGCCGAGATCCGAATGTTTGGGATGTGCTGTTTTGCGATCGAGCTATTCCCGTAGATTTAGTGGCAAAAGCCTACATGATCCGGGATTTGCAAAACTGGACTCGCAGTTATTTGCTGATTCCGATCAAAGTAATTGCTAACTTGTTGCTGGCGGTAATTATGACAACAAAGCGCCTGTTTCCCTTTCAATTTCGCGCTTACACTTTAATGCACAAATCCGCAGTATTTTTCCTGAATAACTTTGTCTCGCCAGAAGCTTGTTATTTAATTGTGCGGCATCTCGGCATCGGCTCCAACATTATAAACTTCTTGATTGACAACGGCCCCGACACCCGGATAGAAAAGTCAAAGCTTTATCCGCGCACTGTTAGCGATTTAGCTGACAATGCGTTTCTCGAACACGACTTAATTCTCTATAATTTTGTCTGGGATTACAACCAGGCAATGCTGAGAAATCCTAACTGGTTGCAGGTGGTAAAAAAACGGGGAGTAAATTATGATAGCATTCAACCAGTAGAAGTTGCAATAGATTTTGAAAAACGCAGATGGCTAAAAATTCTGGATTTAGAATCTGCGATCGAGCTCTTTAAAGTTTTTTATTCTCTGTGTTTGACTAGCGACGAATTTGCGCGAGCAGTGATGTCGCTTCAGTTAGATGAAAACTTCGGACTGTATGTCAGCGAGATTACGGGAAATTGCGACTGGAATCATGTCATTGTCAACCGCCATCCGCTAGCGCCCAACAGTCCGTTTAATGCGGCACGCGACTTGTTTTTGCACGGGATAATTTCGGAATATCTCTATCGGTATTTGGAATTGCAAAAAGAGATGAACTAAACTCATATTACATAATCACAAATACCGTAGGGGCGGGTTTTACCAATAATAGTTAATAACAGCAAACAATCTACCTAAACCCGCTCCAGACAACTAATAATCTACATCCACCCTTTCTGTGATATAAAAAAATGTATATTCCAATTGACCTTTGAGCGGGGCGGGTTTACCAGATTGTTGGTTTTAGGCATAGAAGGTTGGTAAAACCCGCCCCTACGCAATCTGAAATTATAGTTGATTTTGTAGGTATAAACTTAATAGGAAAACTCAAGCTGCTGTTAGCTGGGCTTGTTCTGCTGCTTGGGGCAAATTCTGACTTACCACAATCCACTTGCCTGTAATCGGATCGCGGTAAGTAATAAAAGGATTAGATTTTAAAGGTTGACTGCAAGGTTTAGCGGCCATTTTTACGCACTCCCAAGAACTGGTATTGAATAACTACTACAACACCATACTTTTAATAATCGGATGTTTTGCCTAAAATCCGCGTGATTTCTACCTCAACAAGAGGTGATATTTTAGCTGTGGTTTGGTGACAGCGAGCAGCGGCTTAATGTGATTGCAAACTGCGTTGGCAGTGAGCAGTATCACTAAAAACCTTCCGTAAAAAAAATCTGCCTTTTGGCTTTTACCTTCTACCTTCAAGACGGCGACTATTTTAGTGTAGATCTGATATTATTAAGTAAGGTAAAGACGTTTATTAGAGATCCCCCTCACAAACTTATGGTGCTATTTGGATTTGGCAAAAAGTCGAGCCTGCCCTCTCCCCAAGAGGCATTACCGGGACGGGCAGAGTCGATGCCGGTACCGGCAAGTCACTTTGTTAACGGCAATCCGCTCAAACCTCCCTTTCCAAACGGTATGGAGACGGCCTTGTTTGGCCTGGGCTGTTTTTGGGGAGCAGAACGGAAATTTTGGCAGCAAAATGGAGTTTTTTCGACGGCTGTTGGCTACGCAGCCGGGATTACTCCGAATCCTACTTACAACGAAGTTTGCAGCGGGATGACGGGACACAATGAAGTTGTTCTGGTTGTGTTCGATCCGAAAGTAATTAGTTACGAAACGCTGCTCAAAGTTTTTTGGGAAAGTCACAATCCTACTCAAGGAATGCGTCAGGGCAATGATTCTGGTACTCAGTACCGATCGGGAATTTACACGTATTCAGCTACCCAAATGCAGCAAGCTGAAGCTTCGCGCGATGCTTACCAGCAGGCTTTGACGGCGGCCGGTTACGGGAAGATTACCACTGAGATTATTGAGGCTCCTGAGTTTTATTACGCAGAAAGCTATCACCAGCAGTATCTTGCTAAAAACCCGAACGGTTATTGCGGTTTGGGGGGTACTAAGGTTTGTTTGCCTGCTATGTCTCAGGCTTAAAACTTGAGCCAGCTTACGGATAGGGACACATAGAGCGGGACACAACAATGTTGTGTCCCTACAAAATGGATGAGGACACAACATTGTTGTGTCCCTACACAAGAGGGCTTCTAGGCAGCCACAAAAAGCTGAATGTGTTAGTAGTTTAAAACAGGTATTAAATGTTGAGTGCTGTTGTAATTATCAATCTACTAATATCTCTGGTTTGCTTTTATATCGCTGCGAAAGTGTGGAAAATTAGGCGGACGATCGCACGTTTGGAAATTCGGATCGCCGCAATCGAACGCTGTAGCAGCAATGTCCTAGGTATGTCGCCGGATTTCTTTGCTAACAGGCAGCAAGGTACCCACCAACTGCGACTGCGCTATCAACAACTAGAAATGCAACTGCAACAGGTTCAGCAACTTTTGGGATTGCTGGGTTTGGGACGGATGCTTTGGTCCAGGCGCGCTCGACCTTTGAGGTAAGCTATCCTAAAACTGCCGCCCGTGCTAACTCCGTAGGATTTTCAACAATATTTCTACCTTTGTAAAGGGCTGCGATCGGGCAAACTTGCCTAAAATTGGTGTATGGAGAGAAGTTATAAAAATGTCAACTAAACGTTCAGGATTATTTATTGGCGGTTTGCTTGTCGGTTCTGCGATCGGGGCCGTGACTGGGTTGCTGATGGCACCGCGAACGGGCAAGGAGACGCGGCAGATATTGAAAAAATCGGCCGATGCTTTGCCGGAGTTGGCGGAAGATTTATCGACTAGCGTGCAGTTGCAGGCCGATCGACTTTCTGAAACTGCCATCCGAAATTGGGACGAAACTTTGATTAGACTCAAAGAGGCGATCGCGGCAGGTTTGGAAGCGACTCAGCGGGAACGCCAAACCCTGTCGGAAACTGAACCTGAAGTGAGCCCCCCGTCGCGCCCTCCCATCCGTTAAATGGCATGAAATTCTCAACCCCCAATCCCAGATTCAAGTGAGCGATCCCATATTTTGGCTAGGACTTTCGATTTTGCTAGTGGCAGTTAGCCTGACTGCTGTTTTAGTGACTTTAATACCTGCGGTGCAAGCGCTGGCCCGGGCGGCCCGCAGCGTGGAAAAGCTCGCTGACACGCTTTCTCGCGAGTTTCCGCCCACTTTGGAGGCGATTCGGTTGACGGGGCTGGAAATTAGCGAGTTGACGGATGATGTCAGCGAGGGAGTACAAAGTGCGGGCGAGGTTGTCAAACAGGTCGATCGAAGTATTGGTAGCGCCAAAAAGCAGGCGCAAAACGTGCAGGTAACTACTCGCAGCGTGGTGACTGGGATTAAGGCTGCTTGGAAAACTTTAACTCGGAAGCCGCCAGTGTCTGGGACAAATCGCCGTTCGACAGATAGATTGTCGCCGAGTCAAAGAAGTGCGCTTTCGCTGAGGGATTCGGGTTTGGAGGATAGGTATTCTGGGGTTTACGGTGCGGGTGCGAGTAATGGGGAATCGCCCAGGTTGAGGAGTAGCGAGGGTTCGGGCTTGCCGGGGGATGCGGAAGAGTTCGAGGAAGTGCGATCGAACGATTCTTGATTCCACCCAATTCCTCATCATCCCTCCACAGCACACCCATCCCACCAGCAAGGATTTTTATCAATAAAATCCATCAAAGCATCATACTTAGGCGAACCCTTTTGTTCCACATATTCCAAAGCGCCCCAACTTCCCCACTTACTAAATCCACCCACGTCCACAAAGTGCATGAAAAGACTGCCTCCAGCTTGTTTCCAACTATTCAGTAATTGAGTGTACATATCATACATTTCTGGACGCCTATTTAATGCCATAAAAAACTCAGTCAGTTTTTCGTTATTCTCCACTCCTTCAGTACCTACAATATGTTGACCGCCCTCGTAAACAAATAACTTGAGACCTTTTTTTTGAGCCACATCTAAGAAATACCTAAAGTCATTATCAACATCTGGCAAACTATCTTTAAAGCCAGGAAGCAACCCGCCCTCTCTTAATTGCTTAAAAGCTTTCCCAAACCCGCCATCTGCGTCCTTCAACCAAGACTCTACTGTGCTGACACTTTCTTTCCCGCCCAAGTTGCCGCTAAAATATCCAGCTATGGCTACGGCATCAATGCCGTGTTGATAACAAGGTTTATTGCCCTCAGCTACCCAATAGGAACACTCTAAAGCATGAGTTTCTAAATCTCTCCAGCCTCTTTGAGTTCCTAACACGCAGACAACTCGATTCTTTTGATCCTCAAAAACACCTTTCCAGATATTGCACATTTGAGCAGTACGCATTCCGTACCATTGCATAAAAGCATCGCCTTTATCTCCCCACTTCGCTTTACCTTGTTCCAAAGCATAATGCGATTGTGGAAATGACCAATTCCAAACCTCATTAGAATACTCTACATAAACTTTCAGCTTTGGATCTACACTATCTTTTACCCTGTTAGCAAAGTTAGTCATATATTCATCAGTAGCCTGATGCGGCATATTAAACCAGGGTTCTGCTTGAACTTTGTTAGTTAAATTCACCATAACTTCTATGGGAACATTTCCTCTGTAAGCATAGGATACGCTCTCTGGTTTAGGTCGGTTTGACCAGTCTTTTTGTTCCGAACCATTTGTCCCCATCCAATCCATAAAACGCAAAACTCTAAATTTTTTAATCTTTTCTATAAACAGCGGATTAAATATTTCACCGCTTTGATAAAGCTGTTCATCTTGGGAACGAACAACTTTAATATTGCGGATATAGTTCCCTGTTTTCTTGGGATCGGTAGCAGTAATTGTAATCATTATGCCTCCGCCTTGTGTGGCATCGACATTAATGATATCCCTCCCTGGTTTCGACGCAGCCTCATCTTTTTTGGAATCAAAGCTATATTCGATCGCACCTTCACCCTCATAAGTAACAATATATTGCCCTGAAGGATAGAAATTGGGGATTTCCCTAAGTAATAGGGTACTTACCCTAGTATATTTAGGAGCATCTTCGGGAGATGGGAGAGACTTCACCCACCCATTTTCATCAAGGTTTAAAAGATTATACTCTTCTGTATCCCATTCACCTTGACAGTTTGGTTGTCCGCTGACGCATTGAGTTATCCATTGTCGAGAAGATTTGAAAGCATCTAAAAAGGGTAGTTGTGTTGACGAGTCAGAAATACCCTGAAGCCCAACTCCTAAAGAAGAGCTAGAATTTGACGTATTTTGTACATCTGCACGCACAGCTACTTTGTTATCTGCTTGCCGTGCTGCTGTTGGAGGAATATTAGTTGTTAAAGCCCAACATCCGGGAATGAAAATGACAAAAATTAATAAACCAATGACAAAGCCCAAAGCTTTATTTTTCGATCTGATACTTAATCGAGACATAAATTTGACTGATTTTATTGTTTTAGGTAAAATCGGAGCGGTAAGACAGTTTTAATTTTGATATCTTATCAAAAAGTTCCTGCTCAAACAATCAGCTATAAGATTATTAACATTGTGGCCTCTCAGTGGAGGGGCGATCGCCCTTTCTGTCCCCAAGTGCGATCGCCCCTCTAACCGTTTTTATCCAAATCTTCTGTTTTCGGAGTTTCTGAAGTTGAGGGGAATGTTAATTGGATGTTGATATCCATTGATATTGTACTTTGCTCCAGCCAACCTATATTAACTATCTTTATTAATGCTTCTGTAGGTACAGAATTATTTATTTTAAATTCAGGAGAAGACTGAGTTTTATATCCGGCTTCCTGTAGCCGATCGCAAATATTGCGCCAATTTCCTACAGGTTCGTTAGGTACATCGGCGAGTTTTTTAACATATTGGTATAAAGTTTTACATAAATAAACCTCTGCACTTTTGGAACTCTGAAACAGTTGGCGGGCGATTTCGGCGGGACTGCAGCCGGAAAGCAATCCTCGCAGGTAAAGTTTTTCTGTTTCTGTTAGTCCCCTGCGCGATCGGGGAGAAATTTGCCGTTTAGCTTCTGCAAAAGCTTGGTACAGCCTTTCTAAGTCCCAGTGTTTGGCGGCTTCGGCAAATAAGTCTTCTTTTGAGGCCATTTTCGGGCGTGGTGAGATGTGGCTAACGATAGCATAACAAAAATTGCTAGCGTTTGTTAGTTGCTTGGTAGCGGTAGCTAGTGTAGTATTATACTAACGACTAAATAGGTAAGTGTAAATACTTAGATAAACGGGGAGGGGCGATCGCTTCAACTAACGTCAAAGCTAGTATTTGCAAAAGGCAGACAACGCTAAGTAAAGTTTTGTAACAAAAAAGCAGTATTTTGCATAAAACTTGCGGACTCAGCCTGATAGATAAATAGAGCTTGAGAAGTACGGCTACTGTTGCGGTTCGTCCGAGCTAAGGGTGGATTAGCGCGATCGGCCGATCGGCTTTTACAACAAACAGTTTATTTAATCTAAGCAAACACAGGGCAAGTTTATGCACTTGTCTCTAATCAACACGGGAGAATAACGTGTCTAATTTTTTCACGCCTGAATTTAATAACGAAAATGCGATCGCACCTTGGAATGCCAGCCTAGAAGCGACTCCAGGAATTCTCCCAAAATTAGATGCTAACCGCACCATAACGGGGGGTGTCGGTCAAGAAGTTAATATCCCGACTTTAACGCCAAACGCCTACGACAATATCATTTTGCCTGACGCTTCGCCGACTCTGATGGCTAGCGCGCTGACAACCGAGTTCAACACCAGTTTACAGGATAGCTCTGTCGATTTGCTCACCGGTCAGGCGATGTCAGAGGTATATGAGGATCTGAGTAAGTTTGCCGCTGAGCCTGATTTCGTGACAAAGATGAATGTGGCTTTTGGGGAAAACTGGGATGCTGCGACTGCGAAAGCCTTAGCTGAAGCATGGTTTAAGGGAGATTTTAGTGATATCCCGCCGGTGAAGGTTGTCTCGTCTGCTGAGATTGGCGGGGCGAATGGGGCTTTTGCTGCAGCGACGGATACGATTTATTTATCGAAGGAATTTTTGGCTGAGAATGCCGCGAATTCGGCCGCGGTTGCGGATGTGTTGCGGGAAGAGGTAGGGCATTCTGTTGATGCGCGGTTGAATGTTACGGATTCACTGGGGGATGAGGGGGCGATTTTTGGGGCGGTTGTTAAGGGGAAGGAGTTGAGTCAGGGTGAAATTCAGGCGTTGAAGAGTGAGGACGATACTGCGACTGTTGCGATCGATGGACACCAATATCTAGTAGAGAAGCAGTTGAGTTCATTTCCGATCCAAGGTAGCATTGGTTCTTTTTACAACAGAAATCCAGCTATAGCTAGTCAGTTGGGTAGAGCTACGGGTAATGAATTCCAATTTGTATCTAGTAAATGGCGACAAAACTTCCAAAACGGTGCAATATTTCACTCAGCCCAGGGTACTTTCTCTGTTCGCGGTAGTCTGGGCAATTATTACCTCAATAGTTTAAGAGGTCAAGATAGTCAGTTAGGCTTGCCTACCAGTGAAGAATCTTATGTTGGCAATTGGCGACAAAGTTTTGAGAAGGGAACTCTCGAATGGCTGAATAATGGTCAGGCTAGAGTCACGCTCACAACACAACAAACTCAAGTTCCTGTCAACAACTGGAAGGCTGAATATTTTAACAATAATTACTTAGCAGGCACTCCTGTCTTCAGCCGTTATGAAAGTTCAAATTCCCTCAATTATAACTGGGGTAGTGGTGGGCCTGGCAATGGAGTGAATAATGATAACTTCTCGGCTCGTTGGACTGGTTCTTTTGATTTTCAGGCAGGTGACTACACTTTCAAACAAAGTGTGGATGATGGAATGAGAGTATGGGTTGATGGTAATTTAATTCATGATACTTGGAGTGGTCGCAATGCCGTTGATTACAATGTAGTCCGTAATATGACTGCTGGACAACACACTGTTAAAGTTGAGTACAAGGAGTTGACTGGTGCTGCTTTAGCTAAAGTGAGTTGGGAGAAGAGGGGCAATCCGAAGCTTGATATCCAACTCGTCTATCCCTACGGAGGCTTCACTCAATCGCAAAGAAACATTTTTGAGCAAGCAGCACAAAATTGGGAGAGTGTTATTACCAAAGACAAAGTACCGAGTGGAGTTTTAAAGATTGCTATCACTCAAGGTTCAACAAGCATGGGAGGTGGAAATTTGGCCCGGTGGATTGGAGCCGAAACATATCCAGCAGACCAAGAACCACCAAAAACACGTTGGGATTGGACTACCAATCCCAATATTGATGGACACAATCGGATTAATTTTAACAGTGCTCACATCAACGGATATTCCAAAAATCATCTAATTCTTCTAACAATGCACGAAATAGGTCATACACTAGGTTTGAATGAAGCGAATCCTGAAGCGAATGGTGATCCAAGCCTATACGATACAGCAGGAGACAGCTTAATGGATTTACGACTTCCCGCTCAGGGTGGGCAGGACATGAAGATCACTGAGGGTATGAACAAAAAACTGGAATACCTTGGCTACGGAGTCAACCGCAGTCCAAGTATTAACTGGTACTAATTGTTTGAGTTTTTGTTTGCTTAGTAAAGCGATCGCCCTTTTCCCCAAATAACAAAAATGGCGATCGCCTTTCCCATGCCGAATCTCAAAGGGCGATCGCTCTTTTCCTGCAAATTTAACCCACTTGCAATAATTCTTGAGAGTGTATTGAATTTGGTACGCCATAAGCTGTATGAGCTCTTACTTCAGGCGGTTGAAGTCCTAAAACAATTAACTTAGGAGGAATACCCGCCGCTACTAACTCTTCAGCGATCGAGCGATCGGTATTATTGGCTTGAATCCAAACTTGACCGTCGATAATATCCATGTGTATAACACAATCGTGAATTCTTCTCCCCTGAAACCATCCCATTGATAGTAACATATACCGATCGTTTTCTAAATCAAAAATTACTTGACTTTGTACCTCAATTTCAGAAGCAAAAAACCCTGAGTATTCATTGAGAATCCCTTTAACAATCTGGCGGCAATCTACTAGGGTATCCATTTAACAATCTCCTCTATTTGTGGATTAAAAACAATCAACTTCAAATGATTATCGACCAATAAAATATCGGCAAACTTATCTTCAATAAAAAGCTCCTCAAAAGACATCGCAGGTATGGCAAGATAGAGCGTTCTTTCCGGTTCAGTTTGTTCTAAAATTTTCTGATAAAGAATGTATTGTCCCAAAGCCTTCTCTAAATCTAAAATTTTAGAGTCACTGATAAAACTTTTAACTTCAACAGCTATCTTAGACTGATTCTTTTCAGCGCCAATCAGTTTTTCTGCTCCGATATCTACAAATAGTTTTCGCTTTGCCCATTTCAAGAACAACGGGTCATGAGTAACTTTCCAGCCAGCTTTAACAAGTGCCTGTTTCACAACTGGATGATAGTAATCTTTTGCTGACACTGTTGCTCCTTTTAAACGCTCTAGGACGATGCTTTAAGTATAGCAAATAAATTACCGACATTACTACCAATGACCCGAAAGATGAATCTTTAGCTTGCGTAAGCCAGTTTGTCGGCATCTATGAGGACTTGTCAAAGCTCGATAAGCAATAAAAACTTCTGGTTGTTGTTAACTACAAATCTAAACGTGATAAGCAGTAATAGCAACTATTCCATCAGCACTGTAAATAGCTTCGATGCGTCTAAAAGTAGAATGAGTCCACCACACTTTCATGCGATTTCCTTGAGCCGGAGCCGTACCAATTTTACCGTAGCCTGCTGTTAATAGAAGTAACTCAAATTCGTATCCGCTCAATAAATCGGGGTAACAGCAAAAAAGAAGGTTCACAATCATAGGCACAGCATGGTAGAATATAAAGC
>NZ_JAUBTB010000042.1:0-67460 GCF_036704965.1 Microcoleus sp. F10-B2
GGCGCTCAAACCTTTATCTGATAAGGGTTTGACTGGCTACTTTGCGCCTCGTGACAGCTTCGCTATTTCTGGGCCAAATAGCAGTTGACATTCAATATCCGATCGAGTAAGTTTTTGAGTAGCAATTACAATGTCTAGTTTTCCTGCTTTGAGTAGTTGTATTAACTCGGGCGTTAACCCAAATTGCACGGTGTAAAAAGTGCGATCGTCCTGCGGTAGTCGATCGAGAATTCGTTCTGTAACAAATTCTTCCGGCGTACCGATTATGATGGTTTGCGGAGTTTGGGCTGTTGAGTTTTTGTGGGGAAGTGATGCAAGTTTCTCGATCGCACCAGCAATTTGAGTATACAGTATTTGTCCCGCTTCCGTGGGAACCATTCGCCTCGGAGTCCTTTGAAACAAGGGATTTTCCCAAAGCTGACTCTAGGGCTGCGACCTGTTGGCTAACAGCCGGTTGCGTGAGGTGGAGGACTTGCGTCGCCCCGATACGGTTCCGACGCGGTAAACCTCAATAAAGCTGCGATAACATTGAAAGTTAATCATATAGCAGAACTAAGAAGGAATCAGGAATCAGGGAAAGCAATTCCCCCCAATCGTTTCAGCAATTAAGAACGCGGTAATAACCTTGGCGGTTGCTATAAAGAGATTTATATTTACCCAATAATTTGATAATTTGTATTCTAGATAAATTCGGTCTATAGCAATCCTTGCAGGAGTCGTAAATTTTTTACCCCACCCCAACCCTCCCCTTAGCAAGGGGAGGGAGTAAGAAATTCACAAATGATTTAGGATTGCTATAGGATGAAAACAACAGGCACAAAGACATTCGCAAAAGGAATAAACTATGACTGGCCAAAAAGTTCTGATTGTTTTAACCAGCCACGATACACTTGGCGACACTGGTAAAGAAACGGGTTTTTATCTCGCAGAGGTGACTCATCCATTGGACGCATTTACTCAGGCGGGATTAACGGTAGATTTTGTCAGTCCAAAAGGCGGCAAAGCTCCAATGGTTGGAATTGATTTAGAAGACCCGCTCAATAAGGCTTTTTTAGACGATTCCGAGCAGGTTTTTCGAGTTGAAAATACGCTCAATCCCGCACAAATTGATTCCGCAGAATACAGCGCTATTTTTTATGCTGGCGGACACGGGACGATGTGGGATTTTCCCGATCATCAAGAACTCGCTGAGATTGCTGCTGCTATTTACGAAGCAGGCGGCATTGTGGGCGCTGTCTGTCACGGGCCGGCCGGGTTAGTCAATATTAAGTTATCTGATGGCGAATATTTGGTTGCTAACAAGACTGTGGCTGCTTTTACTAATGAAGAGGAAGCGGCTGTGGGACTGACTGAAATAGTGCCGTTTTTGCTGGAGTCGAAATTAATTGAACGCGGGGCTAATTTTACGAAAGTTCCTAATTTTCAGGCTCATGTTGTTGCCAGCGACAGGCTCGTCACAGGCCAAAACCCCGCTTCCGCAGCAGGTGTCGGTCACAAAATGGTAGAATTGATCGAAAATAAGTAGATCCAAAAAATATCACACACAGAAACTCGGTTTTTTAAACAACACCTTCGCGCCTCAGCCAAAATGCTCTAGGAGAGTAGGTTGGTTTGAGGCATTCGTACCCCACCTATTCTGAAAATGGCGAAGGTATTACAGCATATTCCATGTAGGTGTAGTACAAAGAAACCGGGTTTCGAGCAACAGAATCATTACCAGAGGCGAGAATGTAAAGAAACCCGGTTAGGAGTGTGTATTTCATCAACCTGGAATACGCTGTATTTAAAAAATCTGGTTCGGGATACCTAATTACTACCTGTTTTGGTTTATTCGGTTAACCGTACTCAAATAACCACTTTTATCCGAGAACATTACTGCTAAATTTTCGTCTGCGATGTCGATTAATTAGCGCTCGCTGTACAAATATAAATTACTTAGTTATGGGTATGAGTGAATATGATTTATTCCAGCAGGCAAAAATTAAGTATAATTTGGGAGTGCTAGTTGAGGGAAAAATCGAGATATTGAACGCCCATAAAACATTAGAATAAGTTGAGAATGTGTGCTGATTATTACCATATCGAAACGAATAAGCTATTAGGGCATAATGTAGTTTTGAGCGAACAGGGTATGGAACTAAATTTACAGAAATTTTATAAAGCTTGCAATCCCAGCTACACGCTAGCAGTAGCAAATCCAGAAGACAGACAATACTATATCGATTTTTCTTCAGTGCGGGGCGGCACAATTGTGGAACAATTGGAGCGCACCATCAGCCGCCTGTCCCCCGATGCACCTACCTGTCAATTATTCACGGGTCACATCGGCTCGGGTAAATCAACAGAATTGCTGCGGCTGCAAGCTCAATTGCAGCAACAAGGATTTCATGTTGTTTACTTTGAGTCGAGTAAAGACTTAGACATGGCAGATGTAGATATCACTGACATTTTGTTGAGCGTTGCTCGTCAGGTGAGCGAAAGCATCGAGAAAATGAAAATAAAGCTGCAACCGACGGGTTTTAAAGCTTTGCTCAAAGGGGTTGCTGATGTTTTTCAAACTCAAATAGATTTGAGGGCTGAAGCTAATGTCCCTGGTTTTGGGGAAATCAATGCCAGCACGGAGGGAGAATTTTCTCTGGCGTTGGGAATTGGCAAAATTACTGCTAAAGCGAAAGATGCTCCGAATCTGCGATCGGAGTTGAGGCAATATTTGGAGCCGCGAACTAACGTAATTTTAGATGCGCTTAATAAGGAGTTGCTAGAACCGGCTAACCAAGAACTGAAACGCCAAGGGAAGCAAGGACTTGTGGTAATTATCGACAATCTCGATCGCATACACCTGTGCGCGAAACCGACGGGGCGGCTGCAGCCGGAATACTTGTTTGTCGATCGCGGCGAACAGTTGGCAAGACTAAATTGCCACGTCGTGTATACAATTCCTTTGGTGCTGATTTTCTCTAACGATTTGGGCCAGTTGACCAATCGGTTTGGGGTCGATCCGAAGGTTTTGCCGATGGTTCCGGTGCAGTTGAGCGACGGTTCTGAGTGTTCTGAGGGTGTGGAATTGCTGCGGCAGATGGTTCTGGCGCGGGCTTTTCCTACGGTGCACCCTTCGCAGCGCTATGCTTTGGTGGACCAAGTTTTCGACTCTGCGGAAACTCTCGATCGCCTGTGTCGAGTCAGCGGGGGTCATGTCCGCAATTTGCTGCAACTGCTGTATAGCTGTCTGCAAAAACAAGACCCTCCTCTGTCGCGGGAAACTTTGGAAAATGTGATCGTCCAGCGCCGCCACCAGCTTACTTTGGCGATCGAACCTGATGAGTGGCAATTGCTGCGCCAAGTATCCGCTAGCAAAACTGTGAGTGGGGAAACTAAATACCAAATCTTGCTGCGGAGTCTCTGGGTGTTTGAATACCGTTACGGCGAAGATTATTGGTTTGATGTCAATCCGATTTTGGCAGACGCCAAGGAGTTTCGGGAAACGGTTGACAGTTGACGGTTGACAGTCACTCGGCGATTGAAATCGCTGTCGCGAGTCAAACGAAGTTCGAGCAGAGGGTGAGTAAAGAATAAGGGCGTTATTGTAGCAGGATTTGGTATGAAAACTAACAACACTCAACAGTCAACCGTTAACAGTCAACCGTCAACAGTGAACTCACAAAAATGATTAAAGGCACTACTAAACTATTGGGAGTAATTGGTCATCCCGTCGAACATTCTCTGTCGCCGGCGATGCACAATGCTGCTATTTCCCATTTGGGAGTCGATTTTGTTTACCTGCCGTTTCCGGTAAAACCAGGGGATTTAAAAGCTGCTATTGCAGGATTTGCGGCGATCGGCGTTCGGGGATTTAGCATCACGATTCCGCACAAACAAGCAATTTTACCCCTACTGTCGTCCGTTTCCCCGATCGCCCGAGCGATCGGCGCAGTCAATACTGTATACCTGACTGACAAAGGTTGGTGCGGCACAAATACTGACGTTGAAGGCTTTCTCGCACCGCTGCAAACCCCCCCAACCCCCCCTTACCAAGAGGGGGCTAAAGACTCAATTTCTGCTTTAGAAAGGGGCAATACGGCTGTTGAATCCTGTCCCCCCCCTTACCAAGGGGGGGCTAGGGAAGTTCAATCTGATTCCCCCCCTTACCAAGGGGGGGCGAGGGGGGGTTCCGATTGGAGTCAAAAAGTAGCGGTAATTTTGGGGAATGGCGGGGCGGCGAGGGCTGTTGTGGCTGGATGCGCTCAATTGGGATGTGCAGAGATTCACGTTGTCGGCCGCAGCGAACAAAATTTAGCGGAATTTCAGCAGAGTTGGGTCAATTGTCCGATGCCGGTGCAGAATTTGCAGGTGCATACTTGGGAGAATTTGTCAATGTTAATTTCGCAGGCAGATTTGCTGGTGAACACGACGCCTGTGGGGATGTATCCGCAGGGGGAAAAGTCGCCGGTGGCGGCTGGTGAGCTCGATCGAATGAAAGCAGGTGCGATCGTCTACGATTTAATTTACACCCCTAATCCTACCCAGTTTCTCAAAGATGCGCAGCTTCGCGGGGCGCAAGCTATTGACGGACTCCCCATGCTAGTTCAACAAGGAGCAGCAGCCTTAAAAATTTGGCTGAACAAAGAATCCGTCCCAGTCGATGTGATGCGGCAAGCCTTGCGACAGCATTTAGGCCTCGACTAATGCCATTGCTTAAAAAAGTAGCTGTAGTTTTCAGAATTCCTATAACTAGGAATTCGATCGTGAATTCGCGCTAAGCTGAGAATTAAAATATACTTGCGCTGCAATTTATGAAATTTCGAGCTATCAGCCTTTTTTTTGCTACTTGCCTGATCGGAATTTTTAGTTTGGTATTCACTCCACCTGCTTGGGCTCTGACGCAGATTAAACTTTCCGACCTTTCTTATCGCGAATGTCCGGCAGAGATGGCAGAAGGAACAGTCACCAGCGGCAGTTCTATGGAAGCTAACTGCTTTTTGATTACTGGGAAAGCTGAAAATAGCACGGGCAAACCAGTTGTCAATGCCGATATTTTCGGCCGCATTTATGATGCTGACGACAATCCGGTGATGCAAAACCGGACTCGGTTGGGTTCTATAGAAGAAGTTCCTCCCGGAATTAGCGATTTTCAGCTCAGAATTTCGGTTGCCGCCAATCAACGAACACCTTTGAAGCTCAAGCAATTTAAAGCTACAGGTTTTACTGGCGTGGTTCGCCGCTAACGAAACTCTTGGAGATTTTAGATTGCTGATTTGAGATTTTGGGTTGGGTGCCGGTGAAACCGCTATGCAGTTTGAGATTTGAGATTTGAGATTTGATATCGTTTCCGGTTGGATGGGAATGATAAAGTCAAGGTCAATAATTCCACATTTCCCCACTCCCCACTCCCCACTCCCCATCATTCCGGTAACACCGGAATTGATAGGAGATTATTGAGTGGCTGGCAATTTCTCATTTCTCATGTACGATGAACTCCCCAGCTTTTCAACCGGGGAGTTCATCTAAAAAGGTCAAATCTAAAATTTAGTTGCCTGCTGCTACGTCTGCCAAAGAATTTACGCTTGATGCTTAAAAAATTAAGCTTTTCTAACTAAAATGCTGTTTGCAAGCTGGTCAAAAGACCGATCAAGAATTCCGAGCCGAACTGAAGTACAAAAAACGCAATCAGCGGCGAAAAGTCAATCCCTCCTAAGGGGGGAATAATCGAGCGGAATAGATTCAGGTAAGGGTCTGTTAACTGACTCAAGATTGAAAACGGGGGGTCGTACCAATTGATATTCGGGAACCAGCTTAACAGCACCCGAAAAATCATTAGGACTACATAGATTTGCAGAAATGTGGACAGCGTGGTTGCCAAAAGGCCTATGGAATAACTCATATATTCTCGTTGAAGTTTGAGTAAAGTTTACAGACACTTTAACTTAAAGTTTAGCATAGGTGGGGGAGAGGGTGAGCATGAGGCTGTTTGCGGGCGCGCTAGAAGAGCGGCGGCCACAATAAAACTCGCTCTTGGCTTCACAGGCCAGAAAGGCCCGTCAAGCGAGAATGGTGCTGGGGGCGCGAGTTGCCAGCATCTGCCCGACTAATCTCAAATCTTAAATTGAGTTAGGAGTCTGGGGCGATCGAACCCTCGCTGCCCGGCGCCGGCGCGTTCCCGTTTACGTCGCCGAGTTGCAGCCGCACGTCATCTATTGCCTGATTTAGCTGGGCAATTTTATCTTCTAAACTCAGCCTCGCTACTTCCATTCCTTCGGCTTCGAGTTGGCTGGCTTTCCTCTGGCGGATTTTTCTGGTTTTTGTGTCTGAAGGTTCACTCAGCAAAGCTTCAGCAGCGCGCCGCGACAGCACCGCGCCCAAAACTGCACCCACCAAGCCGCCAACTGCAGCTCCGGCAATAAATCCCCCTGTAAAACCCTCTCGATTGCTCATGGCTCAACTCAACTGCGCGATATTTCTTTGATTTGTTTATTTTGACACTCTCCCGGTGAGAAACCTGGAGATAGTTAGTTGTCAGTCAGGTAAGGCGAGAATTCCGACTTCAGAGTTAAAGCGGATCATCTCCAAAGATCGATCGCCATAAAGATCTTCAATGTGTTCCAAGCAGCAGTCGATCGCGAAATCGTTCAATTCAGCAGGCTCAACGCCGTACATTTCCTCAAAGACCTCTGAGTCTACCCGACAAAAGCGCGGTCGATCGGGATAAATTCCGCATTCTCGCGTCGCTTTGTCAAAATTGATACACCAACCGTCGTCTCCGACTAAGCTCAAGTAGAGCGCTAATTCGTCTTCAGATAAATACTCGTCTAAGTCAGGGCGTTCTGTTGGGTCGAGGTAACAACAAGCACCGCACTGCTTTACGCAACGCCAAGTAGCCATAGTTTGATTTTAGATTTTAGATTTTAGATTTTAGATTTTAGATTCGGCTCGTTATGTGGAAAATCCCAAACTTTAGGAGATTGGGGCTCCTCAAGTATATCAATTGCCAGCGCCGGAGGCGGATCTCCGAAGGGGCGGTGCGATTTTAGATTTTAGATTTTTGATTCGGATCGCTTTGCGGGAAGGGGCATCAAGTCCCCGGTTCCCTGTGACCAAGACTTTCAAAGGTGGTACCCGCCACGTGATTTATCCGTGGAATCAATCCAAAATCGAAAATTGAAAATCCTTGCGTCCCCCGAATTTATCCCTGGGGTCAATCCAAAATCTAAAATCTAAAATCTAAAATCGAATGACTGGGAGGTCGATCGTAGTTTACATTTTGTTGAATTTTGTAAAGTTCCTTAAAAAACAGGGACAATAGCCCGGTAAAATCAGAAGCGGATTTTCTAATTCAACAATCTAGACTTAATCACTACAGTCAGGAGGACACATGGACTTTATAACCGATCTTTTCAGCGGCCTGGGCGGTGTAAACTACCAACTCATTGTTCAGGTAGCTTTACTCGCAGCCGTCGTGCTTTCGGGCCCGATCGTGATTTTTCTGCTGGCAGCTAGAGGCGGCGACCTGTAATTATAGCACGCTCCGGGGCGATCGAGAGTTGGGAGTTTGGAGTTTTAAATTATGCAAAATTCAAAACGCTCGATCGCCAATTTTTCCTGCTGCACGAGCTTTCTTATCAAATACCGAGGGCGCGTTTAGCAGTTTGAATCAAATTCTCAAAAAAAGGTAGAGATACATCAACTTCTCTAGCATCTTTGCGGGAGTTGCCCAACAAACCGATGTTTTGTCCGGGTGCAACAGCCAAAACTTGTCCTTGAGAGTTGCGAATTCTCAATTCCTCGATCGAGCCGGCCGGAGACAGACTGCAAGAATAAGTGCGATCGCAATAATCAAACTCAACTTTTCCGAACCTCGGTGGCCTGGAAGTAGCAGCATTTGCCGGTAGCCGAACGCCCAACAATTCTAACTCAACTGATGTCTTGCCATTAAAACTATTTTCCCGCAATCGGTAAGCAATATCAACCCGCCGAGGCAAAGGAAAATATTCGCCCCAACGCCAAGCAATCGCCTTCACACTAGCCGATAGTTTTCCATCTAGAGTTGCAGTTAGTTTAACGTGACCTCCTTTACCAACAATTTTCTGTTCAGTTATGCAAACATTAGGCGTCCAAAATACAGGAGCCTTATTCTCAATCCCGCAAGGTTCCAGAGCATCAATTTGTCGGTAAAGGTCGAGATTAATCTCAGCCAAATCCGCTCGCACGTCTACTGAAACCAGCGGTTTTAGGTGTTCCGGCTGCAAACATTGATTGGCAAAAATTGACAGTTGATTGCGGAATTGTTCGAGGTTGTCAGCAAGCATCGAAAAACCGCCCGCCGCTTTGTGTCCGCCAAATTTAGTTAATAAATCCGCGCAAAAATTCAGGGCGTCAAATACATTAAACTCAGGAATTCCCCTCGCCGAACCCCTGACAATTTTATGGGCAACCTCCCCTACAGCCTCATCCTCAAAAGTACCGATAAACACAGGTACGCCGTAGCGTTCCACTAACCGAGAAGCTACAATCCCGATCACCCCGTGGTGCCAACCGGGCTGCACGACAACTAAAACCCGTTCTTGCTGCAAGTCTATCGCCCTTTCCTCGCACCAAGCAATGGCTTCCTGCTCAATTTCCTGGCACAACTCCTGCCTGCGCTGATTGATTTGTTCGCACTGCATTGCGTTTTTGAGAGCCAATTCGCGATCGTCCGCAGTCAGCAACTCTATCACAATTTGAGGGTCAGCCAGCCGCCCCACAGCATTGATCCGGGGCCCGAGCCTAAAACCAATATCTTCAGGCTTTAAGGAATTATTAGTTTTATTTTGCGAGTTAAGAATTGAGGGACTTTCCGCACTTTCCGGCTGCACTCCAGCCACCTGAATTAAAGCCTGAATACCCGCCAATTGCGAGTGAGGCAACAGCCGCAAACCACGCTTCACCCAGCGTCGGTTAACTCCTGTCAAAGGCGCTAAATCCGCAATAGTTCCTAAAGTAAATAACTCCAGCAGCGGATTCACCAACCCGCCAACTTTTTGCATATCTTGAGCCAAAGTAATCGCCAAAACATAAGCAACGCCTACGCCAGCCAAACCGCGATAAGGTGAAGATTCAGCAATTAATTTTGGGTTGAGAATAGCATCGGCAGGTGGCAGTTTTGGCGGCAAATCGTGGTGGTCTGTAATAATAACTTTGACACCGAGTTCTCGCGCTCTGGCAACCGGGCCGTAAGCTGCAATTCCGTTGTCAACCGTGAGAATGAGAGCGACACCTTCGGAGTGAAATTCTTCTACAATGCGATCGTTAATCCCGTAACCTTCTCGCATCCGGCTGGGAATAGCATAATCCACATTCGCCCCCAGAGTCCTCAGAGCTCGCAACAACAAAGCCGTGCTCGTCATCCCGTCAGCATCGTAGTCGCCGCAAATCGCAATTTTTTGCCCTCCCGAAATCGCCTCCCGCAACAATTTGACACTCGCAGCCAAATCTGGAAACTCATCGGTTGGCGCGGGCAAAACCAGAGATTCCGGTTCGATAAACCCTTGCACTTCTTTAACAGAATCTATGCCGCGGTTAATCAGCACCTGTGCTAGCAAGGGCGACAAACCGATTTCGGCGGCAAACTGTTCGGCTTGCTGCGTTTGAGGCGAATAAATTTGCCACCGTTGGTTCGGCAATCGGTGAAAATGCGGAGGCACAGATGTCGGTAGCTCTTGCACGGAAGCTGAGGTTTAAAGATACATGATTAATCTTACCGAATTAAGTGCCTCAGTCAATCAATTTTAGATTTTAGATTTTAGATTTTAGATTGATGCTGATGAGTTTTTTGGTTAAAATCCAAAGGTTGTTTGTAGGAAAGCTTTTTTCGGAAGCTCTCACCCCACCCAAATAGGGATACAAGCGCTGACAGCAGTCGTGGAGACCAAAAAATTTTAGACCAAAGTTCAAACCCCCCAGATTTATCTGTGGAGTCAATCTAAAATCTTGAATCTCCAATCGACTGGCGGGAGTCGAAGAACTAAGTCTAGCAGGTATTTGCGACACCCGAGCTAGGGCGCAGAGTGCTAATTTAAGGAGGAGACTTGCATGAGTGACGATCGACCGTCGTGGTTTAAAGTTGTAATACAGGTTCGAGGGTCTGTCATTCCCTCCATTTTGCCCCGCGTTTTGCTGTGCGGCGGCTTTGGAGTTTTTATTTCCCTGCTGCACTTTTTTGAGTTGCCGGTTTCCCTGCCGATTTTGTCGAGTATTGTACCGAGCATTGTCCTGGGTTTACTGTTAGTTTTTCGGACAAATACAGCCTACGAAAGATTTTGGGAAGGTCGAAAATTTTGGGGCACGTTAATCAACAATGTCCGCAACTTGGCGCGCCAAATCTGGGTAGCCATTGAGGAAAAAGATCCGCAGGATATCACACTGAAAAAGTTTGCCCTGCGCCTGTTACCTGCCTTTGCAGTGGCGATGAAACTGCACTTGCGGCAAGAATCTGTAAATCCAGAATTGGAGCCGTTAATGTCCCCAGCCCAGTACCAAAAGCTCAAGTCGATGAACAATCCGCCCCTAGAAATTGCCTTTTGGATTGAGGATTACTTGCACGAGCAGTATGAGGGCAATTGTGTTGATGTCTATCAGTTAACTGCTATGAAGGAGTTGCTCAACTCTATGATTGATGTACTAGGCGGCTGCGAGCGGATTTTGAAGACGCCTATCCCTTTGGCTTACGCGATTCACCTGAAACAACTATTGTTACTTTACTGTTTGGCACTGCCCTTTCAAATGGTGAACGATTTGACTTGGGGAACCGGCCCTATTGTGGCTTTAATTAGTTTTACTTTGTTCGGCATCGAAGAAATCGGCATTGAAATAGAAAATCCCTTCGGACACGATGCCAATGATTTGCCTTTGGACAATATTTGTGCTACCATGAAGCGCAATATCGATGATTTAATTTCTTTATCTCCTAGCGTTCACGAACACGTGAAAGATAAGTAGAGTCATTCGATTTTAGATTTGAGATTTGAGATTTTAGATTGGTATATAAAATCTAAAATCTCAAATATTTTGGTTAATTTCTAACACTCAACCGCATTAATCCAGCCAATACTAACAATACAGGGGTCAGCCAATCTCCCCACTGCACGTAGAAAGTCCGAGTTTGCCGCCGATAAATAGTAGCATCTCGGACTTCATATGTATTAATTCCCGACTTCCAAACCGTCTCGCCGCGAGGATTTACAAAAGCAGAGTAACCCGTATTAGTTGCGATAACTGCCCATCTATCAGTTTCAATTGCCCGCATTACATCGAGAGCATAGTGCTGAGCCAACATCGGCGGTTTGTAATGGGCATTGTTGGAAGCTGTGAGCATAAATTCGCCTCCATTCGCCGCCTGATATCGGAAAATTTCTGCAAAGGCCGAATCGTAACAAATTCCGACAATGGCGCGGCCAAACGGCGTATCAAACAATTGTTGAGAATTGCCGGGTGCTAAATGAGCATCTAAGGGAGAAAGCCGATTAATAATCCCGCCTAAGATTTCGTAAAAAGGGATATATTCGCCTAAAGGCACTAGCTTTAGTTTATCGTAGCGGCCGACAATTTCTCCCGCGCGATCGATCGCCAATAAGCTGTTAGTGATACTATTCTCTTGCTGTCCGAATCCTCCCACCCAAGCCACAACGCCGCGCTCGAGTATAGCTTGGTAAAAAGAAAGAGTAGAACGCTGATACTCGTTTGTCCAGATAAAAGGCAAAGCTGTCTCTGGAATTAACACAGCATCGACTTTCCTGTCTGCTAGCTGTTTGTATCCAGTGGTGTAACCTTCCAAAGCGCGCCCCCAACCCCCTGAATCAAACTTAATCTCGTTAGGAATGTTGCCTTGAATAATGCCAATTTTTAAAGCGGTTGCAGCTTCTTGATTCAACGGGCGGTTGTATAAACTCCAGCCTGCAATATGCAAAATTAAACACAAACTCGCAGGCAAAATATAAGCAATCCAATTCTTCCTTTTTCCTTCTTCCTTCTTCCTTCTTCCTTCAATAAAAGCTTCGGCGATTAAGCCATTTACTGCTACAATTGCCGCTGTTACTGCACTGGGCCCGGAGAGTTGACCGAGGTGCAATATTGCTAAATTGTGGGGGCTTTGGGTATATGATAGGGATGTCCACCACAGCGAACCTGTACTCCAAATAGTTTCTAAGGCGCACCACAAAGCTGTGCCAATTAAAACGCGAGTTAACGCTGAAAATTGAGCTTTACCCCCCCCAGCCCCCCCTTGTAAAGGGGGGGAGTTAAGAATAAGAATTGAATTTTTGCCGGGTAAAGTTAGGGAGTTGAGAATTACAAATAGCCAGGCCCAAACGGCGACTAAGGCGGCTCCCCAGAGGGTGATGAATGCCCAGCAAAAAAGTGCGATCGCCAAACTCGGCCACCAAGGAACTCCCAACCAAGTCATCGGGTGAATTCCCATAATCCAAGATAAAGCTAATCCGTGATAGCCAATTCCCCAGAGTGAAGGAAGAAGCAAAAATGAATCAGGAAGGACAATAAATTTTGGTTTTTTTTGTGTTATTATTGGTCGTTCGTAACTAACAACCAAAACCCAGAGGGGAACTAGGGCTACCCAAGCGAACAGCCAAGCATTTACTGGTGCGGTTGTCAATCCCATCAAAATGCCGCTAAAAAGTGCGATCGCCCAGGCTAATGTTTGAGATTTATGAACCGCGAGTTTTTCAAATTTGTGCCTGTTAAATATCGCCACTTTGATGATTACTAAAAATAATAATTCTTAATCAATATATCAGATCGATCGGGAATAAAGAAGTTCCGCAACTAGCAATGTACGGGATGTAATATCAACTCCGGTAGCATCGGAATTAATATTACCCACAGTCAGGACACGGCAGTGCCGTGTCCCTACCCCACTTTATTGTAGGGACACGGCACTGCCGTGTCCTCAGTATCGTTCCGATGCAACCGGAAACGATATAACACATTCAACCGAAGGAAATCTATCAAATTCTACTTGCCAAAACAAAAAGCGCCCCTATTTCTAGGAGCGCTTTTTGTTATTAATCAAAAGCTAAATTTAGCCGTTGATGGAAGGAGCAACCATTGCTACAGGGGTGACATCACCAGCGGCCAAGTCAAGCGGGAAGTTGTGAGCATTGCGCTCGTGCATCACTTCCATACCCAAGTTTGCGCGGTTGATCACATCAGCCCAAGTGTTGATGACGCGACCTTGCGAGTCGATAATCGATTGGTTGAAGTTGAAACCGTTGAGGTTGAAGGCCATCGTGGAAATACCCAAAGCGGTCAACCAGATACCGACAACTGGCCATGCACCTAAAAAGAAGTGCAAAGAACGGCTGTTGTTAAAGCTCGCGTATTGGAAGATCAAACGACCGAAGTAGCCGTGGGCCGCGACGATGTTGTAGGTTTCTTCTTCTTGACCGAATTTGTAACCGTTGTTTTGCGATTCGCTTTCGGTTGTCTCGCGAACCAAAGAAGAGGTAACTAAAGAACCGTGCATTGCAGAGAACAAAGAACCACCGAAGACACCAGCTACTCCCAACATATGGAAGGGGTGCATCAGGATGTTGTGCTCGGCTTGGAACACGATCATGAAGTTGAATGTGCCGGAGATACCCAAGGGCATACCGTCAGAAAAGCTGCCTTGTCCGATCGGATAAATCAAGAATACTGCGGTAGCAGAGGCCACAGGTGCAGAGTAGGCTACGCAGATCCAAGGACGCATTCCTAAGCGGTAGCTCAGTTCCCACTGACGGCCCATGTAGCAAAAAATGCCGATGAGGAAGTGGAAAACTACGAGCTGGTAAGGGCCGCCGTTGTACAACCACTCATCGAGGGAAGCTGCTTCCCAGATGGGGTAGAAGTGAAGCCCGATCGCGTTTGATGAAGGAACAACAGCACCAGTAATGATGTTGTTGCCGTACATCAAGGAACCTGCTACTGGTTCGCGGATGCCGTCGATGTCCACTGGAGGAGCAGCTACGAAGGCGATGATGTAACAGACGGTGGCTGTCAGCAGAGTAGGAATCATCAGACTCCCGAACCAACCCACATAAATGCGGTTATCCGTGCTAGTTACCCACTCGCAGTAACGTTCCCAAACGTTGGCGTTTTCACGACGCTGTAAGGTTGTTGTCATTTGGTTTATGATTGCTTAATTGAATTTTCAAGGTTCGTTGTGGGGATGTCCCACGCTTATATTAGTAACATCATTCGCTAAAGTTTGCCAAGGGATTAGCGGTTACTATTTAAATATTTTACAAACTTTTACAAAAGCTTGATTTTTAGTAAATTCTTGTAATTTTTTACAAAGTAATATTACACGCCTAACGGGTTAAATATAGCGACCTGAAGAACTGAATCTATTATATTTAGGTTGGTTCAGGAGTTTGAAAAAATTATTTTTGTTCAGAGCAATCCTCTTTCTATTTAAAGATATCTTAATTAGGTATTGAAGAGATTATTTTTAATATTTATTCACATATTACTGGTGGATGCGGTGAGCGTAAATTTTTATCTGGAGAATACTGAAAACCGGGTTTCTAGTGCGATCGAACTGCATTGTCAATAAGATCCAATCAACCGGGTTGATTGACGAAAAAAGAAACCCGGTTTCTGAGGCGCTTGGCAATAGAAATCAACCGGGTTTCTGAGGATGAGTCCGCAATTTCTGCGTAAAAATTAGCCTTTAGCCTGGAGGCCAGTTCATGTGCCGTCCGCCGAGAATGTGAAGGTGCAGGTGGTCTACAGTTTGACCGCCGTCGCTGCCGGTATTAATGACGACGCGATAGCCGTTGCTGAGTCCGAGTTGTTCTGCTACGCGCTTGACAGTCAGCAGCAGGTGTCCCATGAGATCGCGATCTTCCGACTCGGCATCGGCTAATTTGGCAATAGGCTGTTTGGGAATGACGAGGATGTGGACGGGTGCTTGCGGATTGATATCTCTGAAGGCGAGGGCCAAGTCGTCCTCATAAACGATGTCTGCCGGAATCTCTTTGCGGATGATTTTGCTGAAAAGCGTTTCTTGAGTTGTCATGGGTGTTAACGAAGTTCGGCAACGGATTGTGTAACGGATGTAACGGATGTAACGGATGTAACGGATGTAACGGATGTAACGGATTTCGGGAAGAGGGAAGACGCAGCAGGAGAAAAGGAACAAGAGAAAAGGAAGAGGCAAGAAAAGTTTTTCTTACCTCTTCCGATATTCATTAGTCATTGTTAATCATAATAGATGATGAATCAAGGACAGGCAAATTAAGGATAAAGAAAAATGCTTGCTAGGGTTTGGAGTGCATCGATCGTAGGAATTGACGCGGTAAAGGTGGGTGTCGAGGCTGATGTATCGGGGGGACTGCCGAAAATTGTGGTTGTGGGGTTGCCGGATTCTGCGGTGCAAGAAGCTAAAGAAAGGGTTAAGGCGACGCTAAAAAATTCGGGATATGCTTTTCCGATGCGGAGTATTGTGATTAATTTGACTCCGGCAGATTTGCGGAAGGAAGGGCCGAGTTTTGATTTGCCGATCGCCATTGGCATTTTAGCAGCCTCGGAACAAGTCAGCGCTGAACTTTTGGGAGATCATTTGTTTTTAGGGGAACTCTCTTTAGATGGAAGTTTGCGGGCTGTGGCTGGGGTTTTGCCGATCGCCGCTGCTGCACGAGAAATGGGTATTTCGGGATTGATTGTACCGGCTGCTAATGCAGCAGAAGCGGCTTTGGTACACGGAATATCTGTTTATGGTTTTGAAAATATTTTTGCAGTTACTGATTTTTTAAACAATCCTAATGTGTATTCGCCGATAGAAGTAAACGGTCGAGAACAGTTAGCAAAAACGCGGTTTCCCGGTTTAGATTTAAAGGATGTCAAGGGACAAATTCACGCCCGCCGCGCTTTGGAAATAGCGGCCGCTGGCGGACACAATTTAATTTTTGTCGGGCCGCCTGGAAGCGGTAAAACTATGTTAGCGAGGCGTTTGCCGGGTATTTTGCCGCCGCTGACTTTTGAAGAAGCTTTGGATGTAACTCAAATTCATTCGGTGGCGGGGTTGTTGAAGGATAAGGGAAGTTTGGTGAGCGATCGGCCTTTTCGCAGTCCTCACCATTCGGCATCGGGGCCTTCTTTGGTAGGTGGCGGCAGTTTTCCGCGTCCGGGTGAAATTTCTTTAGCACATAGGGGCATCCTTTTTCTCGATGAATTAACTGAGTTTAAAAGAGATGTTTTGGAGTTTTTGCGGCAACCGCTGGAAGATGGTTATGTGACGATTTCTCGAACTAGACAATCGGTGATGTTTCCGGCGCAATTCACATTAGTTGCAAGTACGAATCCTTGCGCTTGCGGTTATTACGGCGATTCGATTCAACAGTGTACTTGTTCGCCGCAAAAGAGGGAGCAATATTGGGCAAAACTTTCGGGGCCTTTGATGGATCGGATTGATTTGCAAGTGGCGGTTAATCGTTTGAAACCGGAGGAAATTACGCGACAGCCGACTGGAGAGGAGTCGGAACCGGTGCGGGTGAGGGTGCAGCGGGCGCGGGAGATCGCAACTCGCCGTTTTCAGTCGGAATCTAGTTTGCGCTGCAATGCCCAGATGCAAAGCAGTCACATTAACAGATGGTGTCAGTTGGATGAGGCTTCTCGGAATTTATTGGAGATGGCGATTCGGAAATTGGGGCTTTCGGCGAGGGCTAGCGATCGAATTTTGAAGGTTGCTAGAACTATTGCTGATTTGTCGGGGGATGAAAGCTTGAAAACGAATCATGTGGGGGAGGCGGTTCAGTATCGGACGATCGATCGGATGCAGTAAGGGGGATTTGTGCGATCGTTTTTCAAGTCGTAAGTTGATATATTGCAGGTGGGTACTTGGGTTCGGGAATGGGTTTTCCCGCAGCTTTTGCAGCTTCCAGCCATGCTGTTTTAGCAATCTGTACTTCCTGCAAAGCTGATTCTGGGGTTTCGCCAAAAGCGGAACAGTATTTTAAATCAGGAATATCGGCAATGTAGCCTTCATCTGGGTTGCTGTAAAAAATATTGATGTGATAGTCTTTCATGATTCATCATCCTTAATTTTGAGCTATATCGTGTATTCCTGCTTCGTAAAATCCTTCTTCTTGAAGAAATTGAGTTAATTCCTTAAGCCCTTGGCGGCGCTTAAATTTTGGTTTTGTATTAATGGTTTTGTCTGACTCAGAAGTTCATTAGCCTTCTCTTTCAACTTATCCACCTGTAATTTATCATTACCAACTGAAAATGATTCAAGCGCTTGCTTTAATTCTTTCAGTGTTTCTAAAGGTAAAGCTTGAGCTTTTAGTGATTGCTCCAAATCCTTCCTATAATCACCTAGAAGAGAGTCTAGATCATCAAAGTACCTTTTAATTTGTTGATCCAATGATTGCTCAATCAATCGGTTAGATTGTTCTTGAATTTCTTCGACTTTATTGTCAAAGAATTTAACTATTTCACCCTTAAAAAGGATTATGTTAACTGTATATCTTTCTTTATATACATGTTTGTCTAAGTTCACACCGAACCAACCAAAAAAGGTGCTAACTCCACCATAAATTGCGCTCAGTATTGGATGGTTAGCTACCATTGCCACTAAACGAGCACCAAACTGCACCAACAAACCACCAAATGCTCCTTCTAACAATGCTGTGAGTAAATCAGATAATCCATACCCTCTGAATTCAAGCTCAGGGGTATTCACTTCTATGTAAATATCAACTAGCTTGAGTATATCTGGCTTAAAAATAACATCAAAATCTCTTTTTAACCGCTCTCGAGCGCGTTCAATAATAGGCTTAGTTTCATTATCTAGTAACTGGGATAATTTTTGAATCCTGCCTTCTGTCTGTTTATCCGTCTGTTTACAAGCGACATCCAATTGACGTTCAATAATTTGCTTCGCCGAAGCTGCTATTTGCTCAGCGAATAGCTTGGCATCTTGCTTACTATCAAATTCAAATTCATCTTTATCTCTATTAAAGATGTTGGATATGTCGTCCAACCACTTGGAAAATACTGTTATAGCAGAATCTAAAACATACTTTTTCAAGAGTGTGTCAAGTTCGTTTTTTACTTCTTTTTTGAGGGTTTCTAGGTTGGCGTTTACGGTTTCCTTTATTTCCTTTTTTGTTTGGGCAACCTTTTCATCTAGATTCGGACGGCAATCAGCTAGACTAGAAAGCTCATTCTTAAGATCCTCCATTGCTTGCTGGAGCTTTTCAGCATTACTGTTAATGTAAGTCAGGTCATTTTTTGCATTATTACATAAATCATTTAGATGAATAAGACAACGATTCAAGGCAAACTCCATGCAGCGGGGGGCAACTTGTCGCAAAATTACATTAATTGCTTCTTCCAGAAAAGATGCAAACTTTGATGCTTTCCAAAGTCTTACCGCTTTCTTTTGTAATTCCTCTACAGTTGCATCCTTGAGTTCATCCTCCCAATCAACAGGCCAGACTTCTCTAGCTAATGCTTCGGCAGCTTCAGGATCTTGAATATCTTGACTACTCAGAGATGATTGACGAAGAAAATCCTTAGCGCAGAATGCTTGCCTAGCAGAAACTTCAAATACGCGGTCTGTGTTGGCAAGTTGGAGGTTATTAGCAACAAATTGTTTTACCATTTCGGTATCTATGTCACCTCGACGACGCTCATCGATTTTATTAACTAAAACATATAAATTTTTTTGACTGCTTGTTCTAATAACTTTGTGAACTTCTGCTTTAATCTTTTCGGCTGCTTCAGCCCTCAATTCAGTGAAATTCAGGACAAGTAGCACAAGTTGGCTACGCTTAAGTTGCTTGGAAACTACAATTTCTAGCTTTTCGCTGACTCCGGCTTCACTTGGCCCAGGCGTATCAACGATTACAAGATTACCTAGCTTCTCTAGTTGTTGATTTTGCTCTGTTCTGAAAAAAGGAGTTTCGATAGATGGAATGTCATTGTCATTGAGCAACTGGAGAGGATCTTGATCTTGGGATACTGCCAGAATGTTGCAAAGACGGATAATATGATTCAACTCTGTCAGGATCTTGTTGATATTCTTACTGCCAGAGATTTCTTCGGAAATTCCAAAATCTCTATCACTGTGGATTTCTTGGAGTAAACTTGCTAAATGCGGATATTCACCAGTCTGCTTAAGAACTTCTTCCATCCCTTTCTGCTCAATTTCCAGCCTGATAGCCTCCAATGCTTTCTTAAATGCTTCACAGATTCTAGGACTCAATTTTAGAATCGGCTCTGCTGCATTTTCTTTCAATACAATCTCTGTTGGCAGTGTTGTCATCGCTGTAGCAGAACTTGGCAGGAGTTCTTGACCAATAATGGCATTAATAATTTTGGATTTGCCAGCATTCATCGGTGCGGCAATAGCCATTCTGAGTTTTAGGTCTGTGACTGTACCAATCTCCTTTGCAATTTCCTGTTGATATATCTGGTACTTGTTTTCTGAGCTATCCTCAGACTTAAGTTCTTTGCTAGCGCGACCCATCAGAGTGCTAACTTCTTGTAACAGGGCAATTACCTGTCTTTGCAGGTCTTGAACATTTGGCTTTGAGGCTTGAGAAGTCATAGGCTTTTTAGTTGGTGTTTATGTTGAATGGTAGCAGAGATTGTATAACAACTTTAAGCAATTTGTAGTCGTTTCCCCAACGTGTGAGGTTCTGGTAGAGGTTTGCCGTCTTCTTGATAGAGTTCAATCAATGTTTCTAACAATTCTTGTCCGTGTTTTGCTGCTTCCTCGTAAGTGTGTCCGTGAGTGCAAGGCTGCTTGACATCGGTAAACTCCGGCAAACTGACAACAAAAAGTCGATCTTCTTGTGACCACTGGATGATGAGACTGTAACGGCTATTCATCTTGTAGCTCCTTTAGCTTCTGCAAATCGGTTATTTTAATCAGCTTGTTGCTCCTCAACCCTATTTATTGTTAATTCTCAATCCAAGCTTTGAGCAAATATTTTTAATGCTTTGACATCCTCTGATGAGATATTCCCCTCAATTTCCTGATTCTGAAATCGTAGAATTTCACCTCTACCATCTTTCGCACTAATTGTAAGTGTTTTTTCTTGCTGCCAAATACGATACCGCTCTCCCTCAAGAAATTTACCGCCTTCAGGTATTTGTCTGCCGTAGTTCCTTAAGACTGTTTCCGCAGTTTGCACAATATCTAGACTATATTCATATAACAAAATATCACTAGCAAATTTGGGCATACCTGCTTTTTTTTCCAAAAATTCAAGTAATTCAGCAACAGTCTTCGGAGGTTTTTTGTACCTTTCCGACTGTTGCCGTAATAATCTCACTATTAAGTCCGGGTATTCGTCAAATAGCTCGCTCATAAACTCATCAGGTGACAGCGATTTGATGTTCCAAGGAGCTAAATCCTTTTCTTTGAAATCCGCGAGATTGCTGGTAACAATAACATCAGCATTTGCTGTTACAGCAGCAGCAAGAACATGACGGTCTTTAGGGTCATTTTTCATGATTTGCTCTAAGCCGACAGGTACTTCAATTATTGCTTCTGGAAAGGCTGCATTGATTTCCGCTTCAAGATGGATTGCTTTCTCCTGGCATAATATCCCTTGGCGGACAAGGTTGCTCATTGCTTCATCAAGGATTTTCTGCGACCAATACGGTAAATACAGACCTGCCTCGGCGGTGGAAAGCAGAGTATCGCGCAGATACATAGGAAACAGGACACAAGCATCGAGGACAACACTAAGCTTAGACATATTAATGTTGGAATTATTTCTATGCCTCGTACAAACCAGCTTCTTCAGTCATCTCGATTAGCCGATCCAAGTGTTTGCGACGTTTGTTGTCTCGATGTTCTTTATATAAAGTTAAATCCTCCAAACGAATACGTCTATGCTTTCCTACTTTGATACAAGGAATTTCTCCCTGGTCTAGTAACTTGACCAGAAATGGTCGGGATACATTCAGAATATCAGCAGCTTCTTGTGTTGTCAGTTCGTGATTGTGAGGTACTAGAGAGATAGCTTGACCTGATGCCATTGCACGCACAACCTGACGCAAAATGCTGTAGACTGATTCAGGAATTACTATCTCTTCTCCGTTACTTCCGACTAATTTTGGTTGTGCAAATTCGTGGCTGAGAATCCGATCTAATTTTGCTATTTCTTCTTGTTTTTGTTCAGGAATCAAAACTGACTCAAGCGATGCTTTTTGGTTCAACATAATTAATATCTTTTTTGATGTGATTGTTTTTGAAGCACAGAGTCAATATGGTGGTATAAGTTGGTATAATCAGCGGTTTAAACCGCTGATTATACCAGACCCCGTTTTATTTGTCAGCAGACAGAAGCTGCGATAGAGGAAAACCTGTGCAGCCATTGCTGGAAGGGGTATGTAAGTATTTGGCCGGCATATACTTGGTTGTTTCCTTTACGATAACACTTACTGTGCTATAAACGCAATATCCGAAACAAACGAAATATTCAAACTCAGAAGAGGGATAGTTCGATCGCCCCAAATTCCCCATCCCGACTCAAGACGGAGGCCTCGCAGAGGTACAATAGGACGATCGCATTCCCCAAAACTCCCACCGTGATAGAGCGCTACACCTTGCCCGAAATGGGCAACATCTGGACTGAAACCGCCAAACTGAAAAGCTGGCTGCAAGTAGAAATCGCTGTCTGCGAAGCTCAAGCCGAACTCGGCTACATCCCCGCCGCCGCAGTCGAAGAAATCAAAGCTAAGGCTAATTTTGACCCGAAACGAGTCCTCGAAATAGAAGCCGAAGTCCGCCACGACATGATCGCCTTCTTGACAAATGTCAACGAATATGTAGGCGATGCCGGACGCTACATTCACCTCGGCTTAACCAGTTCCGATGTGCTCGATACCGCTTTGGCGCTGCAATTAGTCGCCAGCGTCAATATCTTGTTAGAACGTGTCGAAGAATTGAGTCAAGCTATTCGCTATCAGGCTCAACAGCATCGCAATACCGTCATGGTTGGCCGATCGCACGGAATTCACGCCGAACCCATCACCTTTGGCTTTAAACTAGCAGGATGGCTGGCAGAAGTCTTTCGCAACCGCGCCCGATTGGTGAATTTGCGATCGTCCATTGCAGTCGGCAAAATCTCCGGCGCCGTCGGAACCTATGCTAATATTGACCCGCGAATTGAAGCGATCGCCTGTCAAAACCTCGGACTCGAACCCGATACCGCATCCACTCAAGTCATTTCGCGCGATCGACACGCCGAATACGTCCAAACCTTAGCACTGTTAGCAGCATCGATCGAGCGTTTTGCAGTAGAAATTCGCAACCTGCAACGCACCGACGTTCTCGAAGTCGAAGAGTTCTTTTCCAAAGGGCAAAAAGGCTCATCCGCCATGCCCCACAAACGCAACCCGATTCGATCGGAAAGACTGACAGGGATGGCGAGAATTGTCCGCGCCAACGCCGTCGCAGCCTTAGAAAACGTTGCACTTTGGCACGAACGAGACATCTCTCACAGTTCCGTAGAACGGATGATTTTGCCCGACAGTTCTACAGTAACTCACTTCATGTTAGTAGAAACCACAGACTTAGTAAAACACCTGCTAGTCTATCCCGAAAACATGAAACAAAACATGAACCTTTACGGCGGAGTCATCTTCAGCCAGCGGGTGATGTTAGCCTTAGTAGAAAAAGGCACGAGTCGCGAAGAAGCCTACAAAATTGTGCAATCTTGTGCTCACGAAGCTTGGAACAAACCGGGCGGCAATTTCTACAATTTAATTGCTAAGGACGATCGGGTAACAGCTAAGATGACGACCAAAGAAATAGATGATTGTTTCGATCCGCAGTATCAATTGAGGCACTTAGATTTAGTGTATCAGCGCTTGGGAATTTGAAGAAATTGGGAATTTTCTAGCTAAAGGGACTTAGACATTTTCACCTCAGTTTTTGTCTAAGTCCCACTACGTTATGTCAAAACCTGCTTCGATCGACACAATTGCAGCAGCAATCGCTATGCTGTGAACAGAGCATCAGTCCCGATCGCCAATCGATCGCGTACCCGTCATGACCCAAAGCCTTAGTCCTATAACCCCAGTCCGCGCCTTCCCAGATCACACGCAACTCCCCGAATCCGACGGCACGTTTGTGAAAAACTTCCAAGAACATCCTCAGTGTATCCTGCTCACCGACTCCCTGGGAACCACGCTGCAAACCCTCCACCCCGACGGAATGTATGCGATCGGGCAAGATAGTGGCATCTACTGGCGCGAAACCGACCCACCAGAACGCGGAGCCGAAGCTCCCGACTGGTTCTACGTCCCCAATGTTCCACCCCTGGTAGATGGAGAAATTCGTCGCTCTTACGTGTTGTGGCGCGAGTATATGGTGCCGCTAATTGCGATCGAGCTTGCTAGTGGAAATGGTTCGGAAGAACGCGATAATACTCCTTTATCTCGCAGCTCAGAAGGTGTCACTCAGAAGCCTGGAAAGTTCTGGGTATACGAGCAGATTATTCGGATTCCCTACTACGCTATCTACATCATCAAAACCGGTGAACTAGAAGTCTACAACTGGGTGAATACTCGTTATATTCGCTTGGAACCAAACGAGCGCGGACACTACTCGATCGAACTAATGGGAGTGGAGTTGGGTGTATGGGAAGGTAGTTATCAAAATCAAACACAGCGATGGTTGCGCTGGTGGGATAACCAGGGTAATTTGTTGCTGATTGGAAGCGAACAAGCCCGACTCGAACGCCTTAATACCGAACAGGAACGCCAACGAGCTGAAGCTGAGAGCCAACGGGCTGAAGCTGAGAGCCAACGAGCCGATCGGGAACAGCAACAAAAAGAACGATTAGCGGCTTATTTGCGATCGCAGGGTATTGATCCCGATCTGATTTGATCCTTGGCGATCGGTGTGTTGCATTTAGCTTTTGGTTGTAATCTACTCTCTAAGACTAACAATCAGAACAGCTATGAAATTTAATCGTTTTGGAAAATACCCGATCGCATTTATGCTAGTGTTGCTATGTGCGATCTGTCTGCACCATACAACATTTGTCCGCGCCCAGGAGCCGCCACAAGTGCAAATTACCCAAGCAGAACCAAACCCAGTAGTACCTGAAAATATTTTCATGAGTCAACTTCCCAGTGGGGCGCGACTGGTTGACATCCGCACCGTAAATCCCAACATTCGCCTCGATATTCGCTACGCAACTACTAACAATTTCTTGAAACGAAAACTTTACCCTATATCGAAATGCGCTTTGAGAAGTTCTGTTGCTCAAAAGTTAGCGCTAGTTCAAACAGATTTGGAAAAAATCGGATTGGGTTTGAAAGTTTACGATTGCTACAGACCTTTCTCTGTCACTAAGCAAATGTGGCAAGCTTGGCCAGATCCGCGCTATGTTGCTAATCCTGCTAGGGGTTCGCGGCACAATCGCGGTGCTGCTATTGATTTGACTTTAGTCGATCGCACTGGCAAAGAATTAGAAATGCCCACACCTTACGATGATTTTACCGAAAAAGCTCACGCAGATTATCAAGGCGGCAGCGCCCAATCTCGGAAAAATCGTCAAGTGCTTAAGGATGCAATGAAAAAACACGGATTTATCGGTATCACAACCGAATGGTGGCACTTTGACTCGGAAGATTGGCAGAAATTTGCGATTCTTGATATCTCGCTGGGAACGATTCCTTAATTATACTATTTATTAAAAGGTAGGGACACGGCACTGCCGTGTCCTCCGGGTAGGGACACGGCACTGCCGTGTCCCTACAGATGTCAGGGAAATTATCGCAATTTTACCGAAAATTCGTATTCGTATCCCCGGAAATTTGAATCTAATTGTAATGTGTAATTGCCTGTTACTGGCACTTTTCCAGTCCACTCTGTTTCATTGCCTTGATAAGGATCTCCTGCTAAAAGTTTGCCGCTGGGAGTTATAATTTGTGGGAAAACATCTTGCCGATTCCTAACAGTCATTGTTTGACCTTTTCTAGCGCGAATCCGGTAAGAATGGCTGCCGCCACCAATAATTCGACCTTTGACGATCGCCTCATCTCCTCCCGGCAGAAAATTAATCTGCTGGTTGACGTTAGAACAACTGCTTTCGGTGCGTCTTTTCGCAATCCAACCGGGAACTGGATCGGTAATTCGCAGCCAACCGTTTTGTTCTTCGGCGACTGAAACAAAGGTATTATTTTTAAGTTTTCCTACTATTTGGCTGCCCCTTACTTGCGGGATCGATCGCACGTTTAGCGGTGGATTCGGATCGCTGACTACAGCTTGGCTGATTTTGCAACCCGAATTTGGCGGTGTGACAACTACTGGCTCAACTTTTCGCGGAGAGACTCCTGCAACTAGCGAGGATTGAAGTGCTGGGGTTTTGGCAGGTTGGGCTTCGGATTTCAGAGATTCCGCAGCCTGGGTTTTTGGTTGCAGAGATTCTGGTTGCCGAGATTCGGGATTGTTCGTCGGCGCTGCAATGGGGTTTCTGGTGGATGCCGGGGATTCTGCAAGGGGAGGATTGGATTGTTTCATCGCACCCGACTGTATAGTTGCAGCAGCCACTCCCACCGCTGTTGCCAGTCCTGCTAAGCTTACCGTGATGATTTGACCCTTCGTAAATGACATAAAAAACCCTCTCTGTATCTATACTAATAATTTTTGTTTGGGAGTTGGGGCGATCGCCAGTTAATTTATAGTGGAAATACCTAGTGCGGGCCACAGGGTCATTCGATTGCGCGATTTTAGATTTTGGATTTTGGATTGACCCCAGGGATAAATTCGGGGGCTTGAGGATTTTAGATTTTGGATTTTGGATTGATTCCACGGATAAATCCAGGGGCTTGTACCACCTTTGAAATTCGCTGGTCAGGATTTTTAGATAAAATTTCAGATCCATAATCGTCGCAATAATTTGAGTCAATATATACTGGACGCCTATACTGATGGTAATCTTGCTCTGGGGTATTTGCGCGCAAATTTGCGAAGGTAAGCGTTCAGCGCGAGGTACATAAAATGTCAAAATTGATTCCTCTAAGATTACAACCGCCTCGCGATCGATTGTTGGAGGAGGTGAAGCAGGAAGTCCAAGCAGGACGATCGCAGTCTTTGCACGCTGCTGTGCTGGCTAACCTCAGTCAAGACTCGTCGCCTGTTGGTGTTAACCGCTTTTGGGATGTGGAAGTGAAAGCAGGCAACCGTCCGAGTTTTCGGCTTCCTCCCAAAGCCAGCATTGCTAAAGTGTTCGATCGCGCCGGCGGCAAATTGGTAATTTTGGGAGCGACGGGTGCAGGCAAAACTACGACGCTGCTAGAATTAGCTCGGGTGTTAGTTGCCCGCGCCCAAAAAGATGCTAGTTTGCCAGTACCAGTGCTGTTTGAACTCGGATCGTGGAAAACAGAATCCGGGGCGATCGCAGATTGGTTAATTGCTCAACTTCACTTCAAATACGGTATCTCTCCTGGTGTCGGCAAAAAATGGCTTGCCGAACAAAAATTGCTGCCTCTCCTCGACGGCTTGGACGAAGTAGAAACCCACCGCCAAAATATCTGCATTCAAGCAATCAATCAGTTTGTTGAAAGCGAATTGAAACCAAAACATTTAGTAGCTTGCAGCAGTTTTGAAGCTTACAAAAACTGCGATACTAGATTTCGCCTGCAAGCAGCGGTTTTATTGAAACCTTTAACAGAAACTCAAATCCAAAATTATCTGCTAGAAGCCAGAAGCCGCGAACTTTGGTACAGCATTGAGAACGAGCCGGAGTTGTTGAAATTGGCAAAAGTTCCCTTGCTTTTGAGCATGATGGCTTTGGCTTACGACGATATTTTAATTGAAGCTTGGAAGCGCATTACTTCCGCCGAAGAACAGCGCAAATATCTGTTAACTGCCTATATTCGCCACCAAATCACCGGGCAAGTCAAGCAGTATCCCAGAGGAAAGGAACTGCGGCCGGAACAAATTCGCCACTGGCTGGGATGGTTGGCGAGAAGGATGGAAGAGCAAGGAATTCAAGAATTTTACCTCGATCGCATACCGTATAGCTGGCTGCAAACAGACGAGGAACGGCGCAAGTATCAGTTTGGAGTTAAGCTGCTTGGCGGGCTGATTTGGGTGATTTTGGGATTAATTGCCAGCCTAGTCTCCGGGTCGATTTGGGGATTGATTGCGGGTGCTGTTGCTGCGGTAATTAGTGCTTTGTTGCCGGGAATTCCGGGGATTGAAAGTTTTATATTGCGCCTGGTGCTGTGGTCTAGCGGCTGCATTCCTTGGGATTACAAGCGTTTTCTCGATGCTGCCACCGATCGCCTGCTGCTGCAAAAAACTGGCGATCGGCGCTATCGATTTATCCACGATTTGTTGCAAAAGCATTTTGCTGAAATATAAATTATCGAGCGCCCGTACTTGATACAGAATAGCGATCGATCGAATTACTGACTGCCATTAGTTCAAATTGTCTGGGTCTACTCCCAACTCTCGCAATCTTTGAGCTAATTGTTGGGCGCGCCGATCTAATTGTTCGGCGCGCTGCGCTTCATGTTTCACTTGTTCTTCAGGTGTCAAATAGCGTTTGCCATCGGCATCGTACCAATACAACCACTCTCTTGTCACCCCAGAATAATTTCCCCTTTCACAACCAATTCCCAAACCGATTTCTGGCATCCAAACAGGATTTCCTGACTGCAGTTCATACTTGCCATTGACTAACTTGTGTACTTCCAAACGCGGTTTACGGCGGCGGGAAGAATAAATCACGTAATAAAGTACGCCTAAAGCTTGATATTCTTCCAATTTCGTGCTGTATTCCTTGCGATAATTTTGGGAAACAACTTCTAGCACGAACAGCGGCATGACATTTTCATCCCACACCACGTAACTGGGACGTAATTCTTCGTCGTAAAACCGTTCTACTCCTAAACTCAAGAAACCATCTGGGACAATAGCTGGCTTGTCAGGGTGATAGTAAACACCCATATCTATCCCAAAAAACCAGTCCATGCGTGACGACCAAAGTATTAGCAAGATTGCTTTTAGCAACCCCGGTATTAGTTCTTGCAGTTCGTTATCCACAGGCGTTTCATCCGAGTCTGGTAGTTCGTCGGCTGACGGCAAGTTCCTCGGCAAGTTGTACTGTAACATTGCTGCTTTCCTCAAAACTAATTCATATTATATAAACGCAAATTACTCTTGAACAAGAGAATAGTTTTTCAATGATTTGACAAAAATAACCAAACATGATAAAGGTATTGCCAATTCTGCACGCTTTAAGTACAAAATGTTCGATCGACTCCTAGATCGACACCCTCGAAAGGTTAAGATTCTAATCTGACCCTCCTGCAATCATTGCTTCACCTCCTATGGCAGAAACCTTATTGTTCAACGCCCTCCGCGAGGCGTTAGACGAAGAAATGGCCCGCGACTCCGCCGTATTCGTACTCGGCGAAGACGTAGGTCAATACGGCGGTTCCTATAAAGTCACCAAAGACCTCTACAACAAATACGGCGAACTTAGAGTGCTCGACACCCCGATCGCCGAAAATAGCTTTACGGGCATGGCAGTAGGCGCAGCAATGACGGGACTCCGGCCGGTCATCGAAGGCATGAACATGGGCTTTTTGCTGCTGGCCTTCAACCAAATTTCCAACAACGCCGGAATGCTGCGCTACACATCCGGCGGCAACTTCAAAATGCCGATGGTAATTCGCGGGCCAGGGGGCGTGGGCCGGCAACTCGGCGCGGAACACTCCCAGCGGTTAGAAGCATATTTCCAAGCCGTACCGGGTTTGAAAATAGTCGCCTGTTCGACTCCCTACAACGCCAAAGGACTCTTAAAATCAGCCATCCGCGACGATAACCCCGTTCTGTTTTTCGAGCACGTCCTTCTTTACAATCTCAAAGAAAATTTGCCAGAAACAGAATATTTAGTGCCGCTGGACAAAGCAGAAATTGTGCGATCGGGCAAAGATGTCACCATCCTGACTTATTCCAGAATGCGGCACCACGTCTTGCAAGCAGTGCCCGCCCTGCTAAAAGAAGGTTACGATCCAGAAGTAATCGACCTCATTTCTCTCAAACCCCTGGACATGGAGACCATCGGCGAATCCATTCGCAAAACTCACAAAGTAATTATTGTAGAGGAGTGCATGAAAACAGGAGGCATCGGTGCCGAATTAATTGCTTCGATTAGCGATCGATTTTTTGACGAGCTCGACGCACCGGTTTTGCGCCTGTCTTCACAAGATATTCCCACACCTTACAACGGGAATTTGGAAAGACTGACAATTGTCCAGCCCGCTCAAATTGTCGAAGCAGTCCAAAAAATGGTAGCTTTGCGAGTATAAATAGTGATTAGTCAATAGTCATTGGTTGACTGTTGACTGTTGACTGATGACTGTTGACGGATGACTGATGACTGTTGACTAAAATCTGCCAACCGCCAACTGCCAACTGACAACTGCCAACTGACCAATGACTAATAATTAAATATGCAAAAACAACGTTCCATATTAGCCCTAATTTTTGTTTTAATCATCGCCGCCATTACTGTAATAGTAACTATTCCGACGCGGCTGGGATTAGACTTGCAAGGAGGGTCGCAACTCACAATTCAGGTAAAAACTACCCCCACAATTCCCAAAATTGACCAGGGAATGTTAGAAGCAGTGCGGCGGATTGTCGAAAACCGCGTTAACGGTTTGGGTGTTTCCGAAGCATTAGTCCAAACAGTAGGAGAAGACCAAATTCTCGTGCAGTTGCCCGGAGTAAATGACCCGCAGCAAGCAGAACGAGTTTTGGGCGGCACGGCCAAGCTAGAATTTCTGGAACAACTGCCCGGAACAGAAGCACAATTAGGCATTGAGAGGCAGTTGCAGCAGGAATTGCTGGTCAAACAAACAGCATTGAAAACTAGCAACAATGAGGCGGCTATTAAAGAAAATCAGGCTGCTTTGAAAAGAAGCAATGAGGCGATCGCCAAACTCTTCAAAAGCAGCGGCCTCGGTGGCGAAAACCTCAAAGACGCTCAACCTCAACCCTTGGCGGCTGGGAACAACTGGAACGTTGCTCTTGTTTTCGATAGCAAAGGAGGCGAACTCTTTGCCCAACTCACTAAAAATTTAGCCGGTACCGGACGCAGTATCGGTATTTTCCTAGACGATAGAATGATCAGTTCTCCAGTCGTCGGCGTTGAATTTGCCCAAACAGGAATTACTGGTGGAAGTGCCGTAATTCAAGGCAACTTTACAACGCAAGAAGCCAACGATTTGGCAGTGCAATTGCGGGGCGGCGCTTTGCCCGTGCCGGTCGAAATTGTAGAAAACCGCACTGTCGGCGCTAGCTTAGGTAGAGACAGCATTCAAAGCAGTATTAACGCAGGTATCGGCGGCTTAATTTTGGTCTTGATTTTCATGGTTGCCTACTATCGACTCCCCGGCGTAATTGCCAATATTGCGCTGTTAATTTATGCTCTGTTAACTTGGGCAGCTTTCGTGCTTTTGGGAGTGACATTAACGCTGCCGGGAATTGCTGGTTTCGTGCTCAGCATCGGGATGGCAGTGGATGCTAACGTGCTGATTTTTGAGCGCACGCGCGAAGAGTTGCGGGCGGGGAAAACGCTTTACCGATCGGTCGAATCTGGTTTTTACCGCGCTTTTTCCAGCATTTTAGACGGCAACGTCACAACAGTTATTGCTTGTGCTGCTTTGTTCGGGTTGGGCGCTGGTTTAGTTAAAGGGTTTGCTGTAACTCTGGCATTGGGCGTAGTAGTGAGTATGTTTACTGCTATTACTTGCAGCCGCACTCTACTTTTAGTAGTGTTGGGCTTTCCGGCCCTGCGAAAACCTCAGTGGTTCTGTCCCGATTTGTCTAAAACTGCTAATAGTTAACTCTTGACTGTTGACTGTTGACTGTTGACTGTTGACAGACTAAGTAAGGTGCGCAGTAGGTAAGGTTCGCAATGCGCATCCTACATTGAGAAATTTTTCTTTCTTCTTCCCTCTTCCTTATTCCCTCTTCCTTATTCCCTCTTCCTTATTCCCTCTTCCTTATTCCCTCTTCCTTCTTCCTTATTCCCTCTTCCTTATTCCCTCTTCCTTCAAATTATGAAATTCAGTGTTATCAAACAGCGATCGCTCTGGTGGAGTATTTCCGCCGCTATAATCCTTGCAGGTATAGTGTCGATGGCAATTTCTTGGACTCGTCCCGATATCCGCGCACCGCTGCGGCCGAGTTTGGACTTTATCGGCGGCACTAGGCTGCAATTTGAACTCGACTGCACGAAACCAGAAAATTGTAAACCCATCGATCTTGCTGCTGTCCGCCAAGTCCTGGACACCCAAGGTTTAGCTGGCAGCAGCATTCAAGTTATCGGCAAAGAACAGCGAGGTTTGTCGTTACGAACAAAAACTTTGGATGTCGAACAGCGGACTAATTTACAAACAGCTTTGAGCGAAAAGATAGGCGCTTTTGCTCCTCAATCTACTCAAATTGATACGGTTGGGCCTACCCTCGGTAAACAATTATTTACTTCGGGATTGTTGGCTTTGTTGCTTTCTTTTGCTGGAATTACGGTTTATCTAACATTCCGGTTTCAGTTGGATTATGCCTTTTTTGCTTTCGTTGCTCTATTCCACGACGTGTTGGTTACTCTTGGTGTTTTCTCGTTTTTGGGTTTAGTTCAAGGAGTGGAAGTTGACAGTTTATTTGTGGTCGCTCTCTTGACAATTATCGGTTTTTCTGTTAACGATACAGTGGTAATTTACGATCGCGTGCGCGAAGTAATCAAGCTAAATCCGGGACAGTCGATCGATCAAATTGTCGATGATGCGGTCATGCAGACCCTGGGAAGGTCAATTAACACGACGATGACAACGCTGCTGACATTGTTTTCAATCTTTTTGTTTGGCGGCGAAACCCTCAAATACTTTGCTTTAGCTTTGATTGTCGGCTTTATTGCGGGTGCGTATTCGAGTATTTTCGTTGCCAGTACGCTGCTAGCTTGGTGGCGCAGTCGCACCGGCAAACCTATCCCCGTCCCCGCAGAAGGAATCAACCAGTCAGAGGAAGTTTAATTGACTGTTGACGGTTAACTGGTGACGGTTAACTTTTGACTGACTAATGACTAATGACTAATGACTAATGACTAATGACTAATGACTAATGAAAACGACGCAAATTTTCAAATAGAAGTCCAAAGGCTTCACAAACTAACAGTTTACGGCCGCTGGTTAACAGTGATATTGCTGTGGATTAGCGTCGGTTCTTTGAGCATTTGGGGTTTGCGCCGCGAAATCGCTTTGTGGTTAGAACACTTCACTTGGGCGGCAGTGCGCTACGGTTTATCTTTTCACCGCTTGCCGACTCTCGGTTTGGGTTTGTGCTTGGGAATGACTTTAGCTGTGCTAACTTGGCAAAGTCGCAATAGAGTGCGAGGATTGCCCCTGCGGGAAAAACAGGGTTTGGAACAAAAAGTTCGCCGCATTCGCCAACAGGGGCCGAGTCATCCTTTGTGGAAGTGGGTTTGCAAAGGTTCGCGGTAGCTGACGGGCTTTATTCTTTAGTCCCAGACGCACTCCAACCTAAGAAACCGGGTTTTTATACCGAATCTGCCCGCTGCAAGCAAATATGAGGGTGAAAAAACCCGGTTTCTGACCACCTTTGAGTAGATGCTAATTATTTTAAATCCGTTAAATCCCGTACATTTCTCGTTGCCGAACTTCTTTCTGCTGTATCACGCAAAGCGAGGCAAAATCTGTGCTGCAGAAGACTGTTGAAGTGGAATTTCGATCGCAAATTCTGCTCCTTTTCCCGGTTCCGAAAAGCACTTCAATTCGCCGCCGTGTTGGTTGACAACAATTTCATAGCTAATCGACAGTCCCAAACCCGTTCCTTGGCCGACGGGCTTAGTAGTAAAAAAAGGGTCAAACAACCGCTTCCGAACATCTTCTGTCATCCCCGGGCCGTTGTCAGAAATTTTAATTATTACCTTTTTTTTCTCAATTAACTCCGTGCGAATCCAAATCGCAGGAAGCAGGCGAGTAGAGTTAGCAATTGATGATTGACTATTTGTACAGGACTCTTTTTGGTCGCCTGCTTGGGACTTTTTATGGCTTGTTTTCTCGACATTTTCGTGTTTGTTCGACTCAACAAGAGCGTAAATGGCATTAACTAAAATATTCATAAATACTTGATTGAGCTGTCCGGGATAGCAATGCACCAGCGGCAAGTCGCTGTATTCTTTGTGAATTGCGATCGCCTCCTGCCCCGGTTTCCCTTTAAGCTGGCTTTGCAACAGCATAATCGTGTTGTTGATACCGTCGTGAATGTTGACCTGCTTCATTTGGGCTTCGTCTAACCTGCAAAAATTCCGCAGCGACAAAACAATGTCGCGCACTCTTTCTGCACCTTGCTGCATGGAATTTAACACTTTCGGCAAGTCTTCAACTAAATAATCGAGTTCGATTTTTTCTGCTTCTGCTTCAATTGCTGCGATGGATTCGGGACAGTGCTGTCGGTAGAGGTCGAGCATCCGCATTAAACCTTGCGTGTACTCTTTAGCGTGGTGCAAATTACTGTATATAAAGCCGATCGGATTGTTGATTTCGTGAGCTACTCCTGCTACTAACTGCCCCAAAGAAGACATTTTCTCGGTTTGAATTAATTGAGTTTGAGTGCGCTGAAGTTCCAGCAGGGCAAGTTCTAGCTGTTGGGCTTGATGTCTCAATTGCGCTTGCGACTCGCGCATCGCCACTGTTGATAATTCGTGAATTTGCAACTGAGAAAGCAGCAGTTGATGTACGTCTAAAAGTTTGTAAGTTTCGGGTTCTACTTGTACTACAATGGGTTCGTGGATTAGTTCGGGCGATCGCTCCAAAGACTGCCGCACGGCCGTCATAATCGAGGTTTCGCGATCGAGAACCAACATATCAGTTTTAGTAAAGCGGTAAAGTATGAACAAAGGCTGTTGAGAAAATAACTCCAAACTGTAGGGGCGGCTCATGTGTTCAAAATAACGCCGCCGCGAAATCATCCCTGTAAACTTTCCTTGCTGAGTAATGATTATGCCGGGAACTAAAGGGTTTGCTTGAAAAATTTTAGCAACTTCGTCCCCCGGACGGTCAGACTCTAGGAGAAAGTCGTACAGGGTTAATTCCTGTAGAGTCGATCGCAAACCAAGCGGCGATTTCAGGGGACTCAACCCGTCAGTTTCATACACTGCTCCCTCCTTTGGTAATTGGCAGTAGCGGTTGGCTGCTGGAGTCTTGCCTGCTATTTAGACTGCCTTTTCAACTCTTTTTATAGCTCGGTCATCAACTTCCCTCTGCTCGCTCGAATCCAGTTAACTCAGCAGGATTTTCTTTGCCTTAAATCGTGCTGGTATCCCCCGAAACGATATTGCAGGTTAGATTGATTTAACAGCAGACACCCGTTTGAAACGTGACTATGTAGTAAATTTTATATATCCAAGCTTCTACTAATCCGAATATAACACTCATAACTATTGTTAATGTTTGAGGACATTAATTTGCTTCAGATTGACAGACACCTGCAACTTGTGGCAGTAAATTGGGTATTACCCGTTGCGTAAAATTATATTACAATAAGACAAGAATAGCGACAAGTCAGCAGCCGATCGCCTATTTGAGAAATCACGCCAAATCCGTGTCGGGGAATTGCCAAGAAATCTCAATTGTCAGTTGTTTCGCACAAATGCCGATCGCACTCAACCCAGGGATTGTATTGTAGGTAGTCTTCGCACTAGGGACAGCCGATTGCGAGCAATTTGTCAAGTTCGGCAGCTTATACTTTAGCCGCATCAAGACTCCAAAGCTTCACAGACAAATTTTTTCCGGCAGATCCTAAAGTTGTGCGATCGCAACTAGAACTCACATTCACACATCCGCTTGATGTGCTTTAAAAGTTTGCAAAAAAGTACCGTCGGGCCGCCAACTCGATCTTCAAATTTTGTCGCTGGCAAATCGGATACGGAGAATAAAGAGGAAGCAGAAGGAAATAATTTTATTTTACCCGACTTTTCCCCAAGCTCAACTTCAATTTGAGGAAGTTGGTTTGGTTGCGATATTGCGATCGCAGTTACTTCTCCTCCCCCTTTATTTTAGGCAATTCTCATTAGAAACTCTAAGATGTTGATTTGATGAGGAAGCTCAGGGGGTCGGGTTTGGTTTGGCGATCGCACTGAGCTAAATTGAAATGACATTTGAGGAAAGTAAGCGACGGTTTCCATGTGCGGTTTGCCGAACTAAATGTGCTAACTCTATACACGGGCTGACGATCGCACTTTCAGTACAATGTCAGTATTTCAACCTGTACACCTGTTGAGTCTGAGTCTCTGAGAGTGTGAATCTCCCTCTAATCCTTTGACTGTCAGGATCTGAGGTTTTTGAAGACTGCAGCCGTGCGAGGCTCAGAGGCTGACAGTTAACCAAGCAGCACAAGGCGAGTCGGCAGCTAACGCCCGCGCAGGCAGGATTTTAGGCTCTCGCCGCCAATCAATTTTAGATTGTAGATTTTAGATTGTAGATTGTAGAAAGCGACCCTACTGATAAATCCGGGGGCTTGCGATGAGGATTCCGAGCTTTTTTCTCCCTCCCGGCATGAATCCGGGGGTCCCGGACGAAATTGCTTGATTGTCAAAGATGAACAAAGAAAAGCACGACAGCAGCCGCAATATCACCCAAAAGAATGATTGATCTAAAAAAAGTTGCGTGTTATGTTTCTAAATAATTCTATACAAAAATACTTTTACCTAAAAGGAGAACAAAAAATGGACACACCTACAGATCGCGAACAAGAACCTGTCGGGGCAAGAGAACTCGAATCAATACCTGTATCGGAAAAAGTTTCTGCCCAAAAAGTTAGTGAGGTTAATTTTGAAACGACTCCTTTAGAAACCCCTGCTTATACTCAGCAAAAAGTTAGCGTCGAGGAGTTGAAGATTAACGGCGACGATTTGGTTGCTAAAGTTAAAGAACTGATGCACGAAGGCCATATCCGCCGCATCATTATCAAAAATGAAGAGGGACGGATCTTAGTAGAAGTTCCTCTGACAGTAGGAGTAGTCGGCGGAGTAATCGGTGCGGCTTTGTTTCCAGTCATTGCAGCAGTAGGAGCGATAGGTGCATTAGTCGCTCACCTGACCATCATCATTGAAAGAACAGAGTAAAAAAACTCAGTTGTTAGTAATAGTTGATGTCCGGTTAATTTCCCCTAATCAAGCTTGTTGGTAGTGAGTACGCTCTTCATCTCTTTCTGGAGCCGAAAAAACTTGCCTTGATTACTACTAACGTAATAATGGTTATATAACCGGACTTAAACAAATTTCAAGCCCAAACTGGCTTTATAAATAGATGGCTGGTAACTGTTACTACTTCATTCTGAGTTTTCCAGATTTCACGTCATCTATTGCCTTCCCACTCCGGCAGTAAAGTTGCTACTTTTAAGGGCGATCTCAATCATCTACGATCGAGCTAAATCCTCGACTAATCCTGGTGTGGTGACACTGATTCATTACCTCCAGACGGCGTTGATTCATTTGACTGAATGACCAAGGCGCTGCCTTTAAAAAAGTGTATAATTTGAGATAAATTACTCCGATGCTATAGCAATCCTAAATCATTTGTGAATTTCTTACTCCCTCCCCGCGGGTTCGGGGAGGGTTGGGGTGGGGTAAAAATTTTACGACTCCTGCAAGGATTGCTATATGTGCCACCATCTGCAAGAGATTTTTTGGCTCCATTTCTCCCAATAATCCGCATAAATAGTTCCTAAACTCCCCTTTTTGGGCTTGATGACGAAAGATATCGTCAAATCTTTGACACAATCGATCGAAGCAGGGGGCATTGCGGCGGGGGTTTTCTTTGTCATTGCTCATCTTTTAACGTTATCTGGTTGCAGAGCAAGCATTATAAATAACTAATTTAGCCCGTATTCTTTGTTTAAGTGCCGTTATTTCTATTCCTTTAGGGGACTCTGGAGATCGCTCTGAGGGTAGAGCCTGGTTAAGGCGTTGGCGAGTTATATTAGATACAGATGAAGGAAAAACCAAAAGTTCTCTAAACTCGCTAAGCAGAAAGCTGTTAAGCATTTAAAGTGGGTATGAGCAAAACGCCCAACGTTTACACCTAAATCTTGTCTGAATCGTGACAGTGAGTTGAAATAAGTGATTTAAATGCTCAACAGCTTAGCTCAAGTTTTCCAACCAGAGCATCTCCTACAGACAAAATTTTTTTGAAGAGTTGTGACGAAGATAATTATGAAACCTAACGAAGAAAATAGCTCTAGCCGTGAAATTCATCAAGAGGTTCACACAGATGCAAGTAACGGTCACGTCAGTACAACCCGAACCACTACAAGTGTTCCGAGTACAGCGGTGAAGGCTTCTAAAGAAGCAGCTCATCACCAAGGTTACGTACAGGGTGAAATGGCGGAAAACCACCGTCAACTTGGAGTCCAAGAAGTCCGCGATAATGAGAATGCTGGTCGCGGGTTACTGTTAGGTATTCTTCTTGCTTCTTTGGCAGGCTTAGTTCTGGGCAGTGTATATTACTTCAATCGGGGCGAGGAGGCTCCTACTCCTACTGCTGCTCCTGTAATTGTTGTACCGAAAGCGAATCAGCCTTCAGCAACACCTGCTCCGACTCGGACTGTAGAGAGAGAAAAAACGATCGTTGAAAAGATTGTTCCGGTTCCGGTTCAACCATCTCCAGTTCAAAAGGCTACGCCTGCTCCTCAACCAAGTCCAGCTCAAAACGCAACTCCGGCTCCTCAAGCAAATCCGGCTCCCAATATCAATATTACGGTTCCAAACTCACAGCAGCAAGATGCACCCGCTCAGCAAGCAGCGCCTTCTCCATCTTCGCCGTCAAATAATACCAATACTGCGGTTCCGACTCCGCAGAATGAGCCAGCTTCCACTCCGCCAACTCCAGCACCTGAGAGTTCAGCTACTCCATCTCCAACTCAAGATAATGGTGCTTCTGGAGCAGGTACGAGCGGCGAAACTAATACCGAAACTAATACCGAAAGCCGGAGCGATTCTAATCCTGCGGATACGGCTGTACCTAATAGCAACTCTGGTGCAGAGGGTGCCCCTGGTTCACAGCCATAGAAGTTTAATTTGGAATTATTCCGCCCGGGGTTCCAACCCCAGAGTCATAGCCAAAGTCCTTTAAAGAGGACTTTTTTTATGGTTTAAATTGATATTTTTTCAATACATACCAAAATTAGCGCGACATAGAGAAAAAGTGAGGCGAAAATAGCTTCAAACCTAGATACAGAGAGACTTTTAGCTCGAATGGGTATAAATCTAGTATTCACAAAGGTTTCAGGAATTTTTAGGTCATCGACCTCTTTCTCTTGCGAGTGAGAGGTTTTCAGACCCTTTAGCGGCCTGAAAATGTCTAAGTCCCACTAACAGAACATCGTGGCTGAACTCAAGAAACTAGGTTTGTGCGATCGCCAACTGATTGTGCAAACATTTGCTAACACAGTCCTGGACGGAAAAACCCGGTTTCTTGAGGTAATTTGGTCGTATACCCTCGAACCTGACAACCAGAAACCGGGTTTTTTGGGTCTCGTGCGTCCGGGATTGGCTAAGAAACAGTTTGGTGAGCTAATTTAACTTTCCCTAAAGCCATCTTCCTGCTGTCAAAGAGTTTCATAACCCCGGAAGAGATGGTGTCGATGACATCGGGAGAACAGTAAGACAGAAACTCTTCCGACGAAGTAGGGTCTGCAAAAAACTCTTGAGCTTTCTTCAAAAAGTTTTCTGTTTCAGCAAAGCCGATAGATTTGATAATAAACGTAGAAACCGGGGAGTTTTTAATATCATAGCGCGATTCTTGATTGCGTCCTATTTCTAGCAGGTCTAACACTTCTCTTTGCAACTGACTGTCTAGAGGATAGGCACTGGGTCGGTTGGGCAAGTAGTCCTCCAAAACAGAGGTTTTAAATCCAGGCGTGCGCAATTCTCCCATCATAGTTGACAGCGGAATATCGCGCCCCAAACGGTAGGAAAGAGCTTCTAAAATGGCGATGGTAATTAGTTTTATCCCCAGATAAAGTTTAGCAACTTCGATATTTTTTCGAGTTATGGCAATCAGGTGAGCGTAGGTGGCATCGTCCGGCTCTTGCATAAACTGCTGGAAAACCAGTTCTGGTTTGAGGAACTTCAAAAATCCTTCCATTTTTTGCAGAGACCTGCGATATCCACCAACAGTATAGGAATTGGCATTCCCCAATTCGTGGTTGGTTTCTGGCATCAAGTTCCAAGTATTGTCTAAGAAATTAGAGGAATTTGGAGAGGCAAAATTCTCTACATCCCGATTGGCTAACCTGACAGAACGCTTGACAATTTCAACGGTTTCGGCATCAGTCCATCCGAAATCAAAATCGCGATTTATACTTACCAGCCGCTGGTGCAAAAGTTCGATCGCGCTCAAACCACTGGGCGAAACCGGACGAAAAGGAATAGTAGCCTCAATGCAAGCGGCGATTTGGGCGATCGTACTAGCTGGCAAAAAAGGCTCCAAAGATTTGGCAGCAATCACGGCACTCAAAAATTCGTTTTGGCCGCCAAACGGAGAGAGAGTCTTGCCGGGAACAAACCCAAAGACTGAGGCCACTAGCTGATACATGGTATCGTCGGGCAGTTCGCTTTCATCTTTAATAACTAACTGCGATCGCACTTCTTTGACAAAAGGACAAAGGGCGCTACTAATATTGAAACTAACGCCCTGATCCACTTGCACGTATACAAGGTCGTGAAACAGCGCAGCCAGCACCTCGATCGGATCGACTGACCCCCCCACCTCAAAAATGTGTTCCGACGTGTGAAAGTAGCGCCAAGGCCCTCTCATCGTTTGAATGATTAGCTCGGCTATCTGCTCTAGCTTCGCAATGTCTACTCGACCTCCCAATTGCTCGATCGAGCTTACCAAGCCATCCAAACAGCGTTTTTGTTCTCCCAAAAGCTCCATTTACGCACCTCCAGTGCATTCCCTGATCGTCTTGCGCTTGATTGCATGGTATCAAAACCCGCTGCGATCGTGCTATGATTTGTGACTTAAAAATTGCAAATTCTAGGGTGAAATAGAGAGAAGGGGGAGGGCAAGAGGGAGAGGGGGGGAGAGAGAAAGAGAGAGGGAGAGGGAGGGAGGATCTCAATAAAAGCAGCCCAGCTAGAAATTGGAGTTTTGAGGCGCAGGAGGCAGGAGGCAGGAGGCAGAAGGCAAGAGGCAGAAGGAAGAAGCCAGAAGAAGTGTTTTTACAAATATGAGATGCTCCCGAGAGGGAGGGAGATAGGAAAATTAAATATTAACAATTCTGGATTTGTGGAGATGCGGGCAACCTGCGCGAGCTGTATCATAAATTACAGTAAAAGTGACAAAAACTTGGTTAAGCCTTGATAAATTTTTGAGAAATTTATGATGAATTTTTGACAAAAGCTGTGGGTGGGATTTACACCACCTTGAAGCTGCTGCGGTGTAAATACTGCGTCCGGTCTCAGAATAAGATTCGTAGACGTGCTGGTAAATCTCTTGGCATTTCCTCTGATACGCTTCGGTTGAGTAGCTTTCTGGCAGTCGAGCTAAAATTTCCTCGATCGCCACTTTAACTGCTGCCTTGGTTTGCTGTCGCCTGCGCCAATCTCAGACTATTTTTTTTTTCTTGAGGGTTGACAAAAGCTCCTTTGCTACTTTCTTAATTTCGTGATTTTCTTGTTCGGTTAAAGTAATACCAATTTTAAAAAAGAATGCAACAGTATTCTTCTTCCTCCCCCGCAATGCAGCGGGGGGGCTAGGGGGGGTCGAAGAGTGTTGCACGATTTTAGAGAAATGGTATAGTATCTGGTTTTATCAACAGGTGAAAAATTGCTAATTCTTGCTCTGCTAAGTTCTAGGAGATTTCACGTTTATCCTCAAGGTTGAGTTCTTGGGCAAACTCCACCAAATCGGCAAAGAATATCTCCACATTGCGGGATCTGCATTATATTCATCAACCATTTGCTGGAACTTGTCTAAGTAATTCATCCGGTTTTTGTTGAGGCGTAGCATCTGGATGAATTGGGTGCTAATTATGCCTTTGAGTTTCTCTGTTTCGGTGTGTTTGTAACTCGATGCCAACTGGGATTTGAGTTATAAATTATTCCAGCATGAAGGTGGGTAAAAGCTTCAAAGCTTCGGACTTCTGGAAACAGATTTCTGTAATAGCTACCATACTCATCAATCAATTTCAAAGTCTAATTAGGTTGGCAATGCTTAACCGTAGACCCAGCTCCGGCTTGAGATATTCTAGTCTATTATACTCTGACGTTTTGCGACACAAAAGCGATACCACAAGAGTTTTGAGTTTTTTTGATGTCGGGAGGGTTAGCGAGCTCCCTCGCCAAGTCCAGCCCCAACCGATTTCTGTTTTAGCTGAACAGCCATTGCTGTGAGTGCGGACTTGCTGGGGGGTTCCGGCTTGAGGTGAGTGGCGATACAGCGAATACCACTCTTGACCAAAAAAATGGGATACAAGCCTCCCCCTTCTACGGGGACTTTCGGTTCGGAATCTCTCAAGCAAGGTTTTTGAATAAACAGCACCGCATTTATTCAGGTGTGCTCTACAATGGTTGTATGTTAAATCTAACCTACGAGTACAAGCTCATTCCTACCGATACGCAACGCCAAACTTTCGACCAGTGGCTCAATATTTGCCGCCAAGTCTACAACTTTGGATTGCGAGAACGAAAAGATTGGGTTAATTCTCGTAAGTGTGATATCAACTCGTGCAGCATCAAGCAGGAATACATTATCCCTGGTGATGCACCGCGTCCAACCTTTGCCCGCCAATGCAAATCATTGGCCTTGGCAAAGAAGTTAATTCCTGAGTTGAAACTGCCTCACACCCATGTCTTGCAGCAGGCGTTGCGCCAACTAGAGGCAGCGTTTGTGGCGATGTGGGAACGAGGACACGGTTTTCCTAGATTCAAAAAGCGGATGCGCTCATTTGTGTTCCCTCAATTGAATCTAGAATCCGTTAAACGATTTGATGATGCCGATTGGGTCAACCTGCCCAAGATTGGAAGCGTCAAAATGCACCTGTCGCGTCCAATCCCTGAAGGGTTTGATGTCAAGCAAATTCGCGTTGTTAAGAGGGCTTCTGGCTACTATGCCATGCTCACTTTGCAATGTGATGTCCAACTGCCTCAAGCCTCACCTTCAGGGCATGGATTAGGGATTGATTTAGGGTTAGAATATTTTTTGGCAACTTCGGATGGTGAATTGATTGATAGACCTCGATTCTTTGTGGATGGACAACGCAAGCTGAAATTGCTGCAACGTCAACTCAAGCGCCAGAAAAAAGGCTCTAGAAAGTTTCGTCAAATTCATCACCAAATAGCCTTGCACCACGAATACATGTCGAACAGTCGCTCATACTTTCATTTTAAGACCGCACATCATTTATGTAACGCAGCCCAAACAGTATTTGCTTCTGACTTGAACCTCAAAGCAATGTCAGCCGGAATGATGAGCAAGCACACGCTTGATGCAGGGTTTGGTCAGTTCCTGAATATCTTGGGTCATGTTTGCTTTAAGCGAGGTGCGTACTTCGCGTCTGTAAACCCAAACGGAACCAGTCAAACCTGCCCCAGATGTCAAACCCATACAGGCAAAAAAGAACTATCCGAACGGGTACATAGATGTCAAACCTGTGGCTATGAAACGAATCGAGATGTGGCAGCCGCGCAAGTGGTGTTGCAGCGTGGATATACAGCGGTTGGGCAAATCGCAGTGAATTTTGGGGAGGGCAAGCTACATGAGTAGTCCCAAGGAACTAAGAATCCCCGCTCCTTCAGGACGGGGAGTTGTCAACATTGCCTATACTCCGCCTTGGCTGCTGAACAACGGCCTGTTAATGACGTTGTACACCGCATTAAGGGCTAGTCGCCGCTGGGAAAAGACGATCGCTGACCCAGAGCCCCCTTACCGAGAACACATCTTCACTGGTGCCTGTGGAGTCCCGATTTTCGGCTGGGTTGCCATCCCCGAAAATCCCCGATATACCATTGTCGGCACTTACGGCATTACTGGCGATCTGGATAATCAATGGTTTCTCAGGCTACTAGGCCGTAAAGCCTATGCCCAAGGCTGTGCAGTGGTATTATTTGACTGGCGAGCTCACGGCAAAACCGCCCAACTCTCTCCCACCCTGACTTCTGATGGCCTGTACGAAGGCGAAGATTTCGTTCGGATTGCTGCCGCGGCTAAAGAAATGGGATGTCCCGCCCCTTTTTGGTTCACGGGTTATTCCCTGGGCGGACAATTAGCGTTGTGGGCGGTAAAATCAGCTCAGACGATCGCAGATTGGGGACCTGACTTAGGGATCGAAGAGTCAGAACTAGCAGGCGCGGCGGTGATTTGCCCCAGCTTGGACTCGAACCGTTCTCTGTCTTATCTAGTTAAAGATGAGTGGGGGAAATTTTTAGAAAAAGCGATCGCGCGACAGTTAAAAAAACTAGCAAAACAGATCGTCGCATCGCATCCGGGGGCGATCGATCCTGCCGCTATTGAACGCGCCAACAGTATTTGGGGCTTTGACCGCGAACTGGTAATTGGGCGGTTAGGTTTCTCCTCTGTGGAAGAATACTATGACGCTAGCAGCGCTCTACACATTTTGCCTCACCTCAAAAAACCCACTTTCATCCTTTATGCAGCAGACGATCCGATGTTTGACCCGGTGCTTGTCTCTGAGTTGCAAGCCATTAGCGCGAACAATCCAGCCTTAGAATTAGTGCTGACAGCCTGCGGCGGTCATGTTGGGTATATCAGTAGTAAACGCTGTCAGCATCAATTTGCCGATCGCGATCGGTGGTGGGCATGGAATCGGATTTTACAGTGGTTCGATGCCTTGAGTGTTGATTGAGATTATCAAATAAAACCTGAACACTCCTAGGCAATAGTTGCGGGGAGGTAAGGCTTAGGGGGTTTAATTCCTCCAGTCCAGAACGTTAAAACTATTTCGCAAAAACACCAGACATCTGGGCAAAAGCTGCATGGCTTGCTGGGACTCAATTGTGCATAATTTGCACAGCCCTTATTTGAGTTTAGATACGGGGCGATCGCCTCAAACCAAAGAAACCGGGTTTTTGGCCGTTGCTGTCGGTTTTAACGAAATATTCTCGTAAAAAACCCGGTTTCTGAGTACCCGCGCCTCAAACCAAAGAAACCGGGTTTTTGACCGTTGCTGTCGGTTTTAACGAAATATTCTCGTAAAAAACCCGGTTTCTGAGTACCCGCGCCTCAAACCAAAGAAACCGGGTTTTTGACCGTTGCTGTCGGTTTTAACGAAATATTCTCGTAAAAAACCCGGTTTCTGAGTACCCGCGCCTCGATTTTCAGCTTTTAGAGAGAGGTAAAAACTGGCCCGATCGCTACACTATGATTAACTAAGAACTCAGCAATTTGGGAGAAGAGGTGAATTGAAATTCGTGTCCGACCCGCGAATAACAGTCAAAATCCGCAAAATGAAAGAGCGGGTGCGGTGGCAAGAACAGTCGATCGTCAATCGGGGAATCGACCAAACTCGGATAGTTTTAGAAACTCCAACCACCGACTCTCCAGAGTTTTCGTTTTTAGTAGTAGGCGACAGCGGCACGGGCAACCACCGCGGCCACAATCCCCAGCGGCAAGTGGCCGAACTGATGCTCTCGGAGCGCGAAAATTGCCGTTTCCTCCTCCACACGGGCGATGTAGTTTATCTCGTCGGTTCCAGCGAATATTACTTGCAAAACTTTATTCGCCCCTACCGAGAATTTATAGTCGGCGGCGAGCATCCCTCTCGGATTGCTTACGATCGCATGGTGTTTAACTTTCCGTTTTTACCCGTACCGGGAAACCACGACTATTACGACTTGCCCATAGTCTACGGCATTCTGTCGGCGACAGCTTTGCCGCTGCGCCGGCTGTTGGGTTCCAAATTGGATCTCGATGTCGGCTGGCACGGTTCCGATCGCGGAAATACCTACGCTAAAGCGTTTCTGGACTACCTCAAAGCTCACAAAATGCCGGGAGAGCTCGATCGCCACCTAGACGCCCACTACACTGCCAGCACCAGCACCGGCCGCTGCCTCCGCTACCAACCCGGACGCTTTACCCGCTTACCCAACCGCTATTACACCTTCTGCAGCGGCGGCATCGACTTCTTCGCCCTCGACTCCAACACCTTCAACGAACCGTTACCGATCCCGAAAACCAAACAGGGCGACATTCGCCGCCAGAATTTGGAACTCGACCGGCAGAAGTTGGAACAAGAAAAATTGGCAATGCTCGAAATCTGCGCTCGGCTCAACCCCCTAATTCCCGAGGAAGCCGAACAGCTAGACGACTTAGCCGCCAAATTAGAGCAAGTTGACGAAATCCTGATGGACATTGACAAACAACTGTCCCCCTACAAAACAGCTACAGACGTTGAACAGCTCGAATGGCTGAAAAAAAGACTGATTGCGTCTTGGGCTGATTCCGAGGTGCGGGGGCGGGTAATTTACCTGCACCATCCCCCCTACGTGACCGAGGCGACAAAGTGGAATCAAGCTCAAACTTTGGCGGTTCGGTTGCGATTGCGCGAGGTACTCGACGGGGTGGCCGATGCAGTTGGGGAGGCGGCGCGGGGGCGTCCGCTAGTAGATTTGGTGCTGACCGGCCACGCTCACTGTTTGGAATACCTGCGGACTGGGGATACCGGACACGGCGACTCTGGGATTAATTGGATTGTCTGCGGGGGAAGCGGGCACAGTCTCCGCCGCCAGCGCCCGGAAGGGCCGGTGTTGGAGGAAGTATTGAGTCCAGAAGCCGATCGGCTGGCGCGTGAGGGCGGGCGATCGCAAAAAGGCTCTCGGCGGATAGCGGAATCTTTGCTCTTTGTCGGCCGCAGCGGTCAAGGTTCCCACAAACGCCGTCCTTATTCGTGTTTGCGGATTGATGTTCTCGACGGGTGTCCCCCCAAGTTCCGCATCCGACCTTTGGTTGTCGAACGATTTGAGGGGAAATGGCAGGATATCTCGATCGAACCTTTTGTAATTTAACGAATGAAGCTGCCGTCAGGATCGGGTTTTGCCGCAGCAAACGGCTTAATTCCTCAGCTTGAAACTCTCAAGATTCTCTCTCAAACCCCGAAAACTTCAATAGACTCGCATTGCATTCATGCGATCGCCATAACAGGAAATTATCTGCGTTAATCAGCGTTAATCTGGCTTGCATCTGCGGTCGATCTATCAATCAAAGATTAAAGCAATTGCTCGTCTCATCTTTGCACTCAACTTAATTCAGGAGAAAAACTCAATGATTGCTAACTTAACCGCCACCGGGTGGGAAATTATTTACCACCGGGCCCACGCTTTGCTCGCGGCGCAACTTGGCGGACAGTGGAAGCGCTCGAAATCTCCGGTTCGCCTCTACGAAACCATAGCGGCTATTTCGCATCACGATGATTTGGAGAAAGAGTGGGAAGAAAATATTTTGACTGAAGCGGGCGCGCCCTTTGATTTTACATTGCAGACGGAAACCTCTGTGCCGAAAATTAAAGCCATGACGCAGAATGCCCTATATCGCGGTCGCTGGGTAGCCATGCTGATTTCTATGCACATGAGCTATCTCAACGAAGGCAAGCGGGGAGAGTCCAAGGAACTCGACGAGTTTTTGGACGAACAACTGGAAAATCAAAAAAAATGGCAAAAAGAGTTGCAAATTTCCGAGAAAGATGCTAAAGCAGCTTATGCTTTTTTTCAGTGGTGCGATCGGCTATCATTAATTCTTTGCAGCCGCGAGTTACCCGCCGGAGAACGAGCTTTAGAAATTAGTGTCGGCCCGGACGGTAAGCGCTACGATATTGTACAGAACAGCAACGAACTTGTGACTGTAACTCCTTGGCCTTTTGAAGACGATAAGTTTACTGTTAACGTCGAAGCGTGCCACTTGGATAAAGTCAAGTTCGACAGCAACCAGGAAATCAAGGAAGCGTTGCAAAAAGCTCCGCGCAAACTCTTAGAGTGGACTTTTGTCAAGTCTTAATTAAACCTTTGAAAAATAGGTGAGGGTTGTTGTCGAAGTTTAGCGGGCATGGCATTTGTGTAAACTTAATGTTAAAACCATGTCTCATATTATGTCCGGTCGATTACCCCTAATACGGTAAGGGCGGGTAAACCTGCCAATACCTGCCAACAATCTCCAATCTCAAAAACCCGCCCTTTTAATCGCGGTCACTCGATCGGACATGATATCAATCAGCGTTATAGTTTGAGTCTCGATCCCCCCTTAACTCCCCTTAATAAGGGGGATAAGAACAGTCAAAATTTGTCTTGTTAAGGGGGATGCGATGGCGAGCGAAACTTGGATACAAACGAAAAAAATCTAGGGTTTGAGTTCAGCCATTACCCATTACCTATTACCTATTACCAACTATGAAACGTTCAGCTTGTCTAATTTTCAATCCAGTCGCCGGTAACAGCGACCCCGACCAAGACTTAGCTATAATTCAGGAACTTTTAGAGCCTTTTATTGACTTAGACATTCGGCTGACAACCCCAGAAGTAGACGCAGATCAAATTGCCCGCGAAGCAGTGGCTAGGGGAGTTGAGGCAATTATTGCTTCCGGGGGCGATGGCACATTATCAGCGGTTGCCGGCGCGATTGTGGGCACAAATATTCCTTTAGGAATTATTTCGCGGGGAACTGCTAATGCTTTTGCTAATGCTTTAGACCTTCCGAATACAATTGAAGCCGCCTGCGCCACTATTTTGGGAGGGTTGACGCGGGTGGTGGATGCCGGGATTTGCAACGGTGAAATGCCGATGGTTTTGTTAGCTGGAGTGGGTTTTGAGGCGGAAACCGTCGAACTTGCCGATCGCGAAATGAAGAATCGCTGGGGAATGCTGGCTTACATTTTGTCAGGAATTAAACAGTTAAACAATTTAGAAAGATTTGAAGCGGAAATCGAAACTGAAGATAAAATTATCAGCCTGACTGCTGTAGCAGTGACAGTGGCGAATGCAGCGCCGCCTACTTCCATTTTAGCTCAAGGGCCTGCCGGAATTATTTTTGATGACGGCTTGCTGGACGTAACGCTGGTGGCGCCCGAGAATAAAGCTGGGGCGATCGCAGCTTCTTATCACCTATTGCAAACAGCTTTGAGCGGCAATGCTACGGATCGCGACGACATCGGTTATTTGCGGGCAAAAAAAGTAACAATTAGTGCCGATCCTGCTCAAAAAGTGGTTGTAGACGGCGAAATCATCGGCATGACTCCAGTTTCTATTGAGTGCGTTCCGGGAGGTTTAACTATTTTTGTACCGCGAGTTGAAGAAGAGCCCCTGGTGGAAAAACTCACCGGTTTAGCGGACATCGAAATTACATTGAAACCCTTAAGTTAAAGTTTACTGCGACACAAAAGACCTCTTGCAAAAATAGGTTGGAACGGGCCACAGATCCCGTTCCAACATTTGACTAAAAGGACTTTTGCAAGATATCTCAACGATCGGAAAGACCGCCCGGGCGGTCTTTTTTTTTAGGCGTCTAAAATTTGGCGAATGCGGCGCTCCAAACGTTCGAGATCGAGTCCGCCTTCATCGCGGCTGATGCGGCGCACGGTGACGTTAACATTGCTCAAATCTGCCAGCAAATCTTGCAGGATTTCTTGTTGCTGCCGAGCTTGAGTTATTTCGTGCGGTTCCTGCACCAAATCGCGAACAATTGTATCTTCCGCGCGCGAAGCAACGATCGGGTCTGCTTCGCCATCAACGTGCACGAAAGTGCGGCGACCGGGCCCCCGTTCTTCTTCAATTGGTATTACTGCTGTTACTCGATCGGAGCGTACATATTTGCCAAATCCCAGGTGGACTAAGACAGAAGATTGTATTTTCATAGATAGCAAGATTTATTTGTTAGTTATCTATATTTTAACTTTTGCAGTCAGGATATAACAACTAATATGACAGTTAATTTTACTAGCAAATAGATCGGTTATCGATCAGTTTTATTATTGTCATTTTTTGTAAAATATGCTAAGCTAATTAACTGAATAGAACCTACGCACGGGTAGTCAGAAACCGGGTTTTTCCGAAAAAATTTCGTTCCAGCCAGCAGAGTCTGTAAAAACCCGGTTTCTTTTGCCGGAGTGCGTAACTCCTGTTAACATAGAATTACAGCAGTTTGCTGCCGCAACACATTTCAGGGACACAGCTACCGATTCTAGATTTGAGCATTACTCCCACGGACAAACAGGAAAGCCTAAATCATGCTAATTAGTCTCGACTTAGTTATCAGCCTCCTGACGGCAATTCCCTTCGGCACTATCAAAGACAAGCTTCAGCGCAACGAAGCTGTCATCAAATTATTAAAAAGATTTAACCTCGATCCCGATGCTCCGCCCGCAGATTTTAGCGGAGTGTATGTTTATACTTTAGTAGAGTACGGCGCAGGCAAACCCAAGCAGATTTTAGAACTATTTCGCCAAAAAGAGATTGAATCAGCATTTCGCAAAGCTTTCGAGTCCGATAGCCCCGCCATTTTAATTCAAGCAGGCGATGACTTTCTCAACGAAAGTGCTTTGGGCCAAGAAATTCGAGATTTAGGCATTGACCCCAGACGGGAATTCATGGCATTTGCCGCCGTGTTTATGGAAGTCGCAAAGCGGACGCGGACGCTGGGAGATTTGATGGTGGGAAATGCGATCGCCTCTTTGCAAAAACGCCTATCTATGGTGCTCGATCGCATCGAACGCCTCCCCACCCTCGAAGGAATTCGCACCGAATTTGCGCGGTTGGAAGCCGAAGATTATCCCGCACTTCCGGCAGCATCATCAACGAATATTCAAAAGTCTCAAGCTTTTATTTTATCACAACAAGTTCGCGGGTGGTTTGAAACATTAAGTTATAAGTTTGAAACCTATCAAATCTCGGAAGATAACTATTTTGAATGGATTATCAATGTTCCTGTCAGACGCAATCGGTACGATCGCATTTTAGTGCGCGGAATTGCCGGAGAAGCCGGACTCAGGGATATCTCAGCTTTGCGCGAATCGGTGGAAAAACAGCGCACCGATGAAGGCTGGTTAGTCACAGCCCGCCGCATCAGTCGCGCCGCGCGGGATGAGGTAGAGAAAGCCGAAAATCGTAATTTAGCTTGCTATACGTTTGATGAATTACTCGACCAAGATGCCGATTTTACCGCTTATCTGGATTGGCTAGAAACAGAAATTACTAGCCGAGAAATTGATACTAAATATGTGCCGCTAGCTTGTACGAAAGAAGAAATTGACCCCGATACTCACCGCAAGATAGGCGTGAGTCATTATGACGGACGAGATGGCTGGATCGAAGGTTATATTGACCTGTGGTTGAATGATCCAGTAAAAGAACATATTTCAGTTTTAGGAGAATTTGGGACTGGAAAAACTTGGTTTGCGATGCACTACGCTTGGATGGCGCTGCAACGCTACAAAGAAGCTCAAAAGCGCGGTTTAGAACGTCCGCGTTTGCCGTTAGTAATTCCTTTGCGAGATTACGCCAAAGCAGTTAGTGTCGAGTCGCTCTTTTCCGAGTTTTTCTTTCGCAAGCACGAGATACCTTTGGCGGGTTATTCGGCATTTGAACAACTCAATCGCATGGGCAAATTTCTGTTGATTTTCGATGGTTTTGATGAAATGGCCGCTAAGTGCGATCGGCAAGAAACCATCAACAACTTCTGGGAATTAGCAAAAACCGTAGTTCCCGGCGCAAAAGTCATCCTCACTTGCCGTACCGAACACTTTCCTGAAGGCAAGGAAGGACGGGCATTGTTCAATGCAGAACTGCCAGCATCAACAACTATTTTAACAGGCGAAACTCCCCAATTTGAAGTATTAGAATTAGAAAAATTTAACGACGAGCAAATTGGGCAAGCGCTGTCATTTCAAACAGAAGCCGCGACAGTGGAAAAAGTGATGGGAAACCCGCAACTATTGGATTTAGCGCGTCGCCCGGTGATGACCGAGTTAATTTTGGAAGCATTGCCCGATATTGAAGCAGGAAAACCAGTCGATATGTCGCGGATATATCTGTATGCGGTGCGGCGAAAGATAGAGAGAGATATCAAAGCAGAACGTACTTTTACTTCTGTAGCAGATAAGCTTTACTTTTTGTGCGAACTGTCTTGGGAAATGCTGTCTACCGACCAAATGAGCCTGAATTATCGCGGTTTTCCCGATCGCATTCGCAACCTGTTTGGTTCCGTCGTCCAAGAGGAAAAAGACTTAGACCACTGGCACTACGACATGATGGGTCAGACAATGCTGATCCGCAATGCTGATGGCGATTATACTCCGGCGCACCGTTCGTTATTAGAGTTTTTTGTCGCTTACAAATTTGCGGCGGAATTGGGAGTTTTGGCCGCAGATTTTACCGAATTAGTTGCGCCTGAACAGTCTTGTGTCAACCCTGATGCAGCACCTCAAGAATATACTTGGTCTAATTATTGTCGGCTTCAGGCCCAGAAGAGAAATAACAACGAACTTATCGCAGCTTTGAAGGGATTTGTTGCTGAAGATTTAGGTCAACTCCGTCAGAGTTTCGGACACGCGCCGCTGACGAAAGCTGTGATGGATTTGTTGTTGCCGATGGTAGGGGCTTTAGCCTCGTGCCGGCCCTGCCTTGATGTAGGGGCAGCTACGGAGGAATTATTGGAAATTCTGGAAGCAACGCGGGGAAAAACAGAAAGTGAGGTAGGTTATGTGGGAGGAAATGCGGCGACGCTGTTGGTGAAAATCGATGGAACTGCGTTAGAAGCAAAAGACCTTTCTCGTGCAGTTATTTTAGGTGCTGATTTGACAAATGCTAGTCTGCGCCACGTCAATTTGACTGAAGCAAATTTAGCTAATTCTGATTTTACTAAAATCTTCGGCAGCGTGCGATCGGTAATATTTACTCTTGATGGCAAACTGTTAGCTACAGGTGATAGTGATGGCGTAGTTCGCATTTGTGAAGGTAGCAGTGGAAAAGAAATATTGACCTGTAAAGGACATACCAACGTCGTGGAATCTGTCGCCTTCAGTCCAGACGGCGAGATACTTGCTAGCGCCAGCTATGACAAAACAATCAAGTTATGGGATGTCAAGAGTGGTGAATGTTTAAAAGTGTTGCAGGGACATACGGAATCAGTAATGTTTGTCACCTTCAATCCTGATGGAAAAATACTCGCTAGTGGCAGTTTCGATCGCACGGTAAGGTTATGGGATATCCGCACGGGTGAATGCCTCAAAATTTTGCAAGGCCATACTAAAGTTGTATTTTCAGTTGATTTCCATCCTGCTGGTGAGATGCTTGCCAGTGGCAGCGGCGACAAAACAGTGAGGCTGTGGAATATCGGTACTGGTGAATGTCTCAAAACTTTGCAAAATCATACTAAAAACGTGTTTTCAGTGGCTTTCAATTCTGCTGGTGAGATGCTTGCTAGTGGCAGCGGCGACAAAACAGTGAAGCTGTGGAATATCGGTAGCGGTGAATGTCTCAAAACTTTGGACGGACATTTCGATCAAGTACGGTCAGTAGCCTTCAGTCCAAATAGCGAAATACTCGCAAGTGGAAGTTACGATCAAACAGCAAAGCTGTGGGACATCCGCACTGGAAAATGCTTGAATACTTTGCAGGGGCATAGCAATCAAGTAGGGTCAGTTGCCTTCCATCCTGCGGGTGAAATACTTGTTAGCGGTAGTTATGACCAAACGCTGAGGCTGTGGGCTATCAACAGCGGTGAATGCTTGAATACGTTGCAAGGGCATAGCACTCAAGTAAGGTCAGTAGCCTTTAGTCCAAACGGTGAAATTCTTGCCAGCGGCGATGACCAACAAACTGTCAGGCTGTGGGATATCAATACTGGTGAATGCCTCCAAATCTTGCAGGGTCATCTCGATCGGGTACATTTAGTTGCCTTCCATCCAAACGGTGAAATACTTGCTAGCGGAAGTTATGACCAAACGCTGAGGCTGTGGGATGTCAACACTGGGGAATGCCTCAATATTTTGCTAGAGAGTGGAAAAGAAGTAAGGTCGATCGCCTTTAGTCCTTCGGGTGAAATACTGGCCAGTGGTAGTTATGACCAAACGGTGAGGCTGTGGGATGTCAACACTGGTGAATGCCTCAAAACCTGGCAAGGGCATAACAGTTCATTATACTCGGTTGCCTTCAGTCCTTTGGGCGAGATATTTGCCAGTACAGGTTATGACGGAACGGTGAGGCTGTGGGATATCCATACTGGTGAATGCCTCCAAATATTGCAGGGACATACGGGTTGGGCACGCGCGATCGCCTTTAGCCAGAACGGTGAAATACTTGCCAGTGGAAGTGTGGATCAAACAATAAGACTGTGGGATATCAACAGCGGTGAATGCCTCAAGATTTTTCACGGGCATACTGATTGGATACGTTCAGTTGCCTTTAGTTATTCTGGTAAATTAGTTGCTAGTGGAAGTGTCGATCACACGGTAAGATTATGGGATATCCGTACAGGTGAGTGTCTAAAAATTTTCCAATATAACCCCAGTAGAATTAACTCATTTGCCTTCAATTATGATGATACACTGATTGCTAGTTGCAGTCGGGATGGCACAATTATGATTTGGGAGATTGAGACGGGTGAGTGCCTCAAAATACTCAAAAGTGACAGACCTTATGAGGAGATGAATATCAAGGGTGTTACGGGTTTAACGGAGGCTGAAAAAGCCACGCTCAAAGCTTTAGGGGCTGTTGAAAATTGAGCGTCGCCAAGGAGGAAGTATGCAGTCAGCAATACGGATTACAACCAAAGTTATTGCAGCAAATAAACTTTAAATTCAAGTGCCGCCTGGATCTGTGGGTGAAGAAGTTGAAGTTTTTGTAATTATACCAGAAAAGCCTCCGTGGCGGCGTAAGGTGTTGGAATTGCTTACAGAAATCCGCAGGCGTCATGTCTCCAGAACTGTTGAAGAAATCGATCGGGAACTTCAAGAATAAAGAAACTACTGGAGCAGTTAAACCTAATTTATTCTATGGCAAATTCACTTAATTTTCGCATATTAGGAGGGTCAAAACCAAGTATAATATCTTGTTTGGGAACTCCCAATTCTACGAGTTCGTTAGCAATACCCACCTCGGTTCCATCTTGCTGAATCCAGATTTTATTGTCCATAATATCCAGGTGCAAAACCGGGCCATAAATTCGCCGCTGATTGCGCCAGCCGACATATACTAATTGATAATGATCGCGCTCGACATCAAAGATAGTTTGAGCCTGAATGCGCTCATCCCAAACAAGACTAGCGTGTTGGGAGAGCAGAGTTTGGATGTGCTGCCTGTAAAGGTCTACATTTGCCATTGTGCGATCGCCTCTTGCTCTATATCGTAAATCATCAAATGAATTTGATTTTGTTGAACTAAAGACTGAATAAACCCCATTGTGAAAAAACTATCGTAGACATTGCTGGGTACGGCTAGGTATAAAATGCGGTCAGTTTCTTGTTGTTGTAAAGCTGCTCGATAACTAATGAATTGTCCTAAAGCTGTGTAAAATTGGGAGATTTTGGATGGGCCAATAAAGCTTTTGATTTCAACGGCGATTTTCTGTCCGTCTTTTTCTGCGGCAACCACCTTTTCGGCACCCAAGTCGATGTAAAGTTCGAGAGTTCCTGCCTGTAAAGTGTATGGATCGTGAGTAATCTGCCATCCATCTTTCTGGAGAGCGATTTTAACAACTTCGTGAAAGGCATCTTTAGCAGGCATGGTTGTACTGACTCGTTGTGTTTAATATCTTGGGTAGTTGTTGTATTTTAAGTATATGCGCTGTTCATCTAGAACATCACTGACCCACGGGTAGTCAGAAACCGGGTTTTTTCCAGAATACTTCGTTGAGGCCAGCAGAAACGGCCAAAAACCCGGTTTCTAACGTAGCCTACTGACTAAACTGTTGAGCGTAGTAGCCAGCATAGCGATCGCCCTTTTCCAGCAACTCCTCGTGCGTCCCTGATTCCACAATTCTGCCTTTTTCCAAAACTAAAATGCGATCGGCTCTCCGCACAGTCGCCAAGCGGTGCGCGATAATAAACACAGTGCGATCGCGCATCAATCTTTCCAGCGCTTCTTGCACTAAACCTTCGGATTCCGAATCCAGCGCCGATGTCGCTTCATCCAAAATCAAAATTCTGGGAGCGAGCAGAACTGCACGGGCGATCGCAATTCTTTGTTTCTGTCCCCCCGATAAATTTACACCCCTTTCTCCTACCCAAGTTTGATAGCCGTCGGGAAACTCACTAATGAATTGATGAGCGTTAGCAATCTCCGCAGCTTTTTGCACATCTTTCAGTTCATAATAAGAGCGTCCAAAAGCGATATTTTGAGCAATTGTACCCGAAAATAAAATCGTTTCTTGCGGTACAATTCCGATTTGCCTCCGCAGAGTATTTAAGGTGACATCTTGAATATCAATACCGTCAATTAAAATCTGTCCCGCTTGCGGATCGTAAAATCTGGGTAACAAGTTTACTAAAGTAGTTTTACCCGCACCGGATGCACCCACGAGGGCAATCATTTCTCCGGGAAGCACCAACAAACTCATGTTTTGCAGAATCGGAACCCCCCCTTGCCCCCCCTTATCAAGGGGGGGTTGAGGCTGTTTTCCCCCCTTATCAAGGGGGGATTGAGGGGGGTAGGCAAAATTAATGTTGCGGTATTCGACTTTTCCGGTAACGTGGGGCAGTTCAATTGCACCCTGTTTTTCAACTACTGTGGGTTCAATTGCTAATAATTCAAAAATGCGATCGCTAGAAGCTTCTCCCTGCTTAAAATCCCCGTAATTAGCAGTTGTAATAGCAATGGGGTCAATTAAAAGTGCCACCCCTGCGATATAACTGATAAATTGAGTACCTGTGAGATTTCCTTGAGAAATTTGCCAACCTCCCAGGAAAAAGAGCAAAATCACGCTCATCGCTTCCAGAAAGCCAACTACAACGAACTGAAGTGCTTTTACTCTTTCTGACAAATACTTAGCGCGCCGGTTTTGTTCTGCTTCTTCTGCAAAGCGGGCAATTTCGTAGTCTTCAGCCACAAATGCTTTGATTAAACGAATGCCGCTGAATACTTCTGTCAGCAAAGCGGATAAATCAGAGATGCGATTTTGGCTTTGCCGCGAGTAACTCAGCAATCTCTCGCCAAACCAACCAATTAAGATAGCCATCAGCGGTGCAATAATTAATGCACCCAAGGTTAATTGCCAGTTGAGATAAATCATATATCCCAGGACGGCAATTAGCTGCAAAATACAAGGAATAAACTGATGAAAAAATTTATTTACGACTTCGCCAATGCGGTCAATATCTTCTGTGAGGCGGTAGGATAAATCTCCAGTTTTGGCAGTTTCAAAGTAGCCGAGATTGAGTTTTTGCAGGTGGGAGTAGACTTTTTTGCGGATTTCTAAAGCAATAGTCAAAGCTGCTTTTGCCATCAGCGTATCTTGACCGTACTGGGCTGTACCGCGAATTAGAAAGATAATGGCGCTGAGTGCAGCAATTTGAGCGAACCCTTGTAAATCTCCTTTACCTATAAATTTGGCGGTTTCGCCAACCAGCCACGCTATAATCGGCCAAAATACGGTAAATACTACGGTACAAGCTAATGCTTTACCGATGGTTTGTTTTTGGGGACGGAGGTAGGGTAAGATTTGCCAGTATGTCGATCGAGTTTTCAAGATATTTTACCTCTGCAAGTTCTGTTTTTACAGATATCTGAGCCAAAATATGATATCAGCGATCGGGCAAATATCAACAATCATTCTTCACCGAAAGCATCCGGGATAGAAAGCCCACGGATGAATCCGTGGGGTTCATTGTCCAATTCTTCAATCTAAAATCTAAAATCTAAAATCATTCTTGACCGTCTGCATGAGTCGCCTGCACCTTAGCCCCCGCGACAACTTCGCCCCGAAAGGCGGCTGACTGTCCGGGTGCAAGAGTAACTGGTTCAGCGTCGATAAATCCGTTGTCAATTAAATTGCCTGACTCGTCCAGAACTTGATAATTGACTTTGACATTCTTGATTATTTTGCAGCCTTGATTAAGGACTTGACCGCTGAAAAACTTGCCGTCATAATTTGCCGCCGTAATTGACACTTTTGCAGCCATGTTGGAACCGGTAATGCAAGTTTGAGAAGTTCCTAAAGATGGCTGTTTATCGCATAACTTGCCCAAGTCTACTGTTTTGCCGTCGGGGGTTTTGATGTAGCAAAACGGCTCGTCAATTTCGGAGTTTTGGGCAATTGTATTTGTAGCGTCTGCAATCAAAGGGCGAGCTGATATCGGGGACATTAGTAAACTAGAGAAAGCTACTGTTAAATGTAAATAAATCATGCTTTTTTAGGCAAGTTAGGAAATTAATTGCTACAATACAATACAGCTAAGATTTAGGCTAGCATATCTATATTTAGGGGGCGTCGCACTCACGCTGCATTGTGCTATAATAAGATATCAAACTTTAGAAAGTAAAGTAAAGTCATGGTCGTTACTCAAGATAACCCAGGACAAAAACGTTAGAACTGATTGTGGTGTTCTTGAGCAGGAAAAGAGAGCACTTGACCCCATCCCACGTTCTCAAAATTGTAGCGACTGCCGGCAAGCGGGTCGAGGTTGAGGGGAAAGTTTCGCCGCACTGGCTAAGGCATTCTCCCGCCAGTCAAGCATTGAATAGAGGCGTGCCCATCCACTTGGTGCAAGCAACATTGGGACACAGCTAAATTGAGACGACGGGTCGCTATCTTCACGCGAACCCTGCTGATAGTAGCGGGTTGCATCTGCTGGTGTAGGACTAGGGCAGCAGAACTATAACTGCTTTCTCCACTACATCTTTTCAAACATGGCGATCGCTATCAGTATATAGGAATCCTAAATGATTTGCGTAATTATTGTAGGGGCAATCCCCCCGTGGTTGCCCCGATAGAGAGGGGGTAGGCACGGGGGCACTACCCCTACAAATTTATCTGAATGATTTAGGATTGCTATACTGCGTTGGAGTCTTTATCAACTGCTTTCAAGTGATGTCAATGCTATGGCAACACGCTATTGAAAAACTCCTAAAAGGGAAGTGATGGACGGGTACGGTCAAAAGTTACTCTGTTCTACCCGATCGCACGCCTGGAATTTTCAGGCGGATACGGTAAAGACCATTACTTGCAGTTCGGCAATTGCATTTTTCAAGCAAACTCGGCGAGATCTGGGCTGTAATCTTTAGCCGATATCAGATGCCAATTGGTATTACCAACTAGCCTTAAGACCTGCTCGTGATACTGTACCAAAGTCGGACGGTGACCGACACTTATAAAGGCAGTTCCTGTTTCTTTGAGCAACTGATAGAGCCGTCTCTCGTTAGCCACATCCAATGCACTCGTTGATTCATCCAAAATAGCGTAGCGAGGTTTAGTCAGCAGTAGGCGTGCAAATGCTAACCGTTGTTGTTCTCCTAGTGACAAAACATCAGCCCATTCCAATTCCACATCAAATCCACCTACCCGTTCTGGCAAATGGGAAAGATTGACTTGTTCGAGTACTTCGTGCAGTTGTTCATCAGTAACTTGACCGCTGGTGTTGGGATATAGCAATTGGCTGCGTAAGTCCCCTAGCAGCATATAAGGCCGTTGGGGCAAAAACAGCGTTTCCTCCGGTTTAGGACGGACAATGCAACCCGTACCCCCATTCCACAATCCTGCGATCGCTCGCATTAACGAACTCTTGCCAGCGCCAGAAGGTCCAACAATCAAGACGCTTTCACCCTGCCCCACCTTGAAAGATAAATCTCTAACTAAGATTCGCTCATAGTTAGGCGTCTCTAAGGTAACCCGTTGGAGGGCTAGATAGTGCTGTTCCACAACATCAATCGTTGCCATGCCGGCTCGAGGTGCTGCCATTTGCTCGGACAGAACCCGATCAAATGTTCCTAAACGATTAATCTGAGTGGTAAAGTTAGTTAGCATATCAAAATTCTCGGCAATAAAGCCCAAAGCACTTAAAATAGACACAAACGCTCCAGAAGCTTGCGTTACCTGCCCAAAATCTATCTGACCCGCAAAGTATCGAGGAGCTAAAAAAACTATAGGTAAATTTGTAAATATCATCCCGGTTCCTTGGTTAAAGAAACCAAGGTTACGCTGCAAGACAATCAGGTTATTAAAATTATTCAAGACTTCATTAAATCGCTGTGATACTGCACTAAATTCACGCTCTTCACCTCGGTAAAATGCAATGGATTCACTGTGGTCTCGAAGATGAACCAAACTATAGCGAAAATTTGCTTCTCGTTGTAACTGATTGAACTTTAATCTACTTAACCTCTTACCTATAAAGATAGTGAAAATAGTTCTAAAAGCAGCCAGTATCAATACAACTAAAGTCAGAACCTTGTCAATTGTAAAGAGAACGCCGAGAAAAGAAATTATTGTGACAACTTGGTTGAATAATAATCCCCAAATATCAATATTTTGCTTGACAAACAAATTAACGTCTTCAGCTAAACGCTGATCGGGATTATCAACCTTATCATTAAACTTAATTTTGTAGAAACCTTGATTGCTAAAATATTTCTTCAGTAAGTGATTCGTTAGCCACTTCCGCCAGTGGAGTTGCAGTACATTTTGCGAATAGAAGAAGAAAACCATAATGGGCGTGAATATGGCAAACAGACCCAATAGCATCAGCCACATCTTATAGAAGTCTGAAACATTCTTTCCCGTGACTGCATTCATCAAGTCCCGCACAATATAGCTCTGGACTATGCCCACAGCATTGAAACCTAGCATTAATAACATTACGAGGGCGAACAACCCCCTAGCTCCCCATTTTTCTCTGGAAAAGAAGTAGGGGTTTGCGATCGACCAAAACTGCTTTACCGACTGCTTCAATTGATTCATCTTTTCTTATGGGTAGGAAAAATTGTGCTTTGGTGGAAACTACCTGTAGCGGATGGGGCAATTCTCATCGTTCATGTCCATCAGCGACACCTGGTATGGGTGATGCTCCCGTGGTACTTCCCTAATGATGCTCGGATAACTTCAGGATTTCTATCTTAAGGTAGATGACAAATCTTAAGCATCAGTAATTTTACTGATTTAACGGAACTTACCCCGCACACGGGGTAAGTTCCGTGTGAAACCATTGCGAGGTGAGACTTGCCCGGAGCCTCCAAGTCTTTTACATGACTTCAATCTCTTACAACCCTTATGTGGCGGGGTTTTTGCTTAAATTCATCTATAGAACAATACTCTCGCCCTAAATATTGAGAAAATCTTAAATACATGACTGCGGTTTGTCGGCAGTCAAGTCGCTAAAACCGAGACGGGACAAAGAATACAGCCCCCAGAACTACCCCCGCAGGGGGTAGGTTCCGATTTAAAATCAGTAAAATGGCTTTAAGCTGTTGGGCATCTAAATTGTATTTTTGGGCGGGCTAGAAGCCGACCCCACAAGAATTAGATGCACGGGCTAGGAGCAACGGCAAACAAGCATTAAATACGCACCTTACGAGATTATCTAATACTCGGCTTTCTATTGCCAAGATTCCGCGCTCCGGGAATTTTCCGGCTGGGACGGCGGCTGTTCAAACTGCTAGCAGTTCGAGCATTCAAAGCATCAGCAGAAGGTATCAAACCCAAGTCTTGCAAAATTTCAACAGCCGCCCTTTGTCCAGTTTCGCAACCGCCTTCCATGTAACCTTGATTTTCCAGCGAAGTGTGTTCCCCGGCAAAATATAAATTGCCAACTCGTTCGCCTTCAACCCCGTACATTTGCGTCCACTGTCCGACTAAATAGCAGGCATAAGAACCTTTAGAAAAGCGTTCTCCGGGCCAATAAGCTCGCACAGCTTTGCCCGATCGCAAATTTCTCACTCCGGGAAAAACTATTTCAAATTGGTTCAAAAATCTTTGTGCTTGGTCTTCTGGAGTTCCGGCACCGATCGACAAACCCAGCTTTCCTCCTGTCAAAGTACTTATCAAACCGTTAGGAGTAGGGGCAAAAGGCGTAGCTTCCGAGGTAGTCTGGAATTCTAAATCGGTATAAACAGAAGCAGTCGAGCGATAAAGTTCTCGCCAAATTCGGCTGCGGTAGCCAGTAACTAACCTAGAATTAGTACCGTAACCCAACTGCTCGATCGCCCGCTGCTTTGGTTGGGGCAAAGGTACGTTAATTTTAACGTCTCGCAGAGTGCTGAACGGCAAAGTTAACAAAACTCGCTCGTAAGTGCGCTCGAACGCGCTTAGTCCCGATCGCAAATTTACCCGATAGCGACCATCCGGCAAAAGAGTAATCGCTTCCAAAACCGTCCCCGCCTCGATCGAACCAGACAATTGACCCGCCAAACGGTTGATAATTTGACTGTTGCCGCCGTCAATTTGATAACGCTCATCGCTGTTGCCGTACACTTCAAAACTGCCAGCTTCAGAACCGATTAAAAACAGCAGATTTAACGCCGACTGTTCCTCGGGATCTCGACCGTATTCCACCGTGTAAGCAATGCGGAGTAACTGCCGGACAATCGTGCTAGTATCAGCTTGGTCTAGATATTCAGCGATCGAAAGATTGTCCAATCTTTCCGCTGTTTCCGTAAAATCTTGATAGCTAATGTTATCTCCAATAGCCTCCACATCTTCATTAATTTTAGTTGCTAGGGGCGCAAAATCTGCGATTAATTGCTCAAGAGAAAAGCGGCGCCTTTGGAAGAAAAAAGTATCCTTGACCAATCCACTCTGCACTTGGGCTAAGTCGATCGCCCGCAAACCCAATTCCGTCGCCAGCGAAATTAAATTAGTATGACCGGTGTCAATATATTCTCCCCCCAACTCCGCCGGAATCAGCGTTCCAGCCGCCTTGGGAATAGTGCGAATCCTCCCCCCCACGCGGTTAGTTGCCTCGATTATATCGGCGCGCACGCCCGCTTGACGCAAGCGATAAGCCGCCGTCAAACCCGCAATTCCCGCACCCACAACCAAAATCGGCGATCGTCCGCCCTGTTGAGCAAAAGCTCCCCCTCCCTCCCTGGTAAAAGTCGCAGCAGCCACAGCCCCCGCAGCAGCTAAGCCCCCGTGCAACAAGCGGCGCCGAGATATGGGAGAATGGGGAATGCCAGCCGTCAGCATCCCCAGCAGTTCATCAGCCGGAATCCCCGTTTCCCTTGATTTCTGGGCAATAGTCGCAGCGCGGCGCAGCATTGCCATCAGTGTAGATTTAGCCATAATTAAGACATCCTCACAAAACAAAACTTTGATGTAAACTGGATTCTCGATCGTGCACTTTCCAGACTAAAGTCCAGAGAGATTTTTTTAATAATGCTAACCCTCAGAACACTGTTCGACAGCAAATTTTATCTCGAAAACAACCCAGATGTCGCCGTAGCAGTTGCCAGAGGCACGGTATCGAGTCCTTTCGATCACTACCGAAAAATTGGCAAATTTGAAAATCGCGACCCGAATGCCCTGTTCGACGCCAGCTATTATTTAGACACCAATACAGATGTAGCGGTATCAGTCAAACTCAATGGCGTTTCAGCAGCCGATCACTTTATTAGATTCGGTCAATTTGAAGTTCGCAGCCCAAACCCATTCTTCGATTTTAATTTTTATCTAGCAAGCAACCCAGACGTTCAGACAGCAGTCCAAACAAATCAATTTACCCCATTTGAACACTACTTCAAAGCGGGTCAATTAGAAAACCGCAAAGCCAGCGTTTTCTTCGATCCCAGCTTTTATCTAGAAAAATATCCGCTGGTAGCAGCAGCAGTCCAAAGCGGCGCAGTTAAAAGCGCGATCGAGCACTACATTCAATTCGGTCAACAAGAAGGACTGTTGAGCACTCTCCCCGATCCCGCCGACAATTTGATCGCAGCAAAAAGCCTGGGCATTCTCGGAGAAATTCAAACTGCGAGCGATTTTGTGGGCGCTACTGAACCAACCGACATTTACAGTTTTATCCTCAATACTCCCAGCCTTTTCAGTGTAACTGTGGACGGTTTGAGTGCAGATGTTGATGTAGAATTAATTCAGGATTTGAACGGCAACGGCGCAGTTGGATTAGACGATATTATTGCTTCCTCTAACAATTTAGGCACGTCTTCAGAAACAATTGTCAGTAATGGGGCTTTGCCTGCGGGGACTTATTTCGTCCGCGTTTCTCAATTTCAAGGCGATACAAATTATGACTTGAGATTGCTATCGGCTCCCTCAGCAATACCGCCCCAAACTTAAAATAGAATAATTAACGTATATAGCAAGCCTAAATCAGTCCAACCAACATACACTTCTCCTGTCTTCCTTCGCGATAAGATCGCTGACGCGCCTTCGCGGTTGGTAACACAAATCGGGTTTACAAATGATTTAGACTTGCTATAAAACAGGCTTCGACAGCCGTCAATTTACCAATTACCAATTAGAATTACCCATTCCCAATTTTCCTGGTTTCACTTATTAGTTTTTTGCCCGCTGGGAGAGGGCAAAGATTGAACAGGTGCCGGAGGCCAATTAGAGCGACTTCTGGTTAGAGTAGCAGACACCAAAGCATAGCCCAAAACAGCAGGTAGCACGATCGCGCTCAGAAACACGATCGCCGCCGCCCAAGTCATCGCATTCGAGAGCGGGCCGTAATGAGTGCGGTAAGGGTCAAACATTGGTAAATTAGGCATCGGGGCGTCCCGCAGCGCGATCGGACGTTTGAACCGCACCCGCCTGTCGTCGAGCTTTTCAAGCAAAATCCAGCCAACTTCCGCCTCTTCCTGGCACAGCTTGTGAAAAATCGCAGGATTGCGAAACAAATCATTGCTAGCCCGCACAATCTTGTACTCCCAAACCGTCAAATCAACAGCATTAGGAGCGGATTTGGGATTGCCATTCGAGCGCGGATTTTCATGCGCATTAAAATTATCTTCTTGAGATTCGTACCGAGTCAAAACTTCCTCCTCCTCGTCGTACTTTTGCCCCGCCGCCAATTGCTCGCGGCTCACTAATACACCCGCGAGCGCAGCCTCCAAGCCGAGACTGCCAACCATCAAACTCCAAATCAGAACTTCAACCATAAAAGGAGTTAAAAGTTAAAAATCAAAAACTAAAAAGACTCGCTTTTAACTTTCAATCTTTAATTTTCAAATAGCCTTCCACCAGACAATCTGCACCTACGGCGCGCCAAGAAACCCGCTCTAAAGTCAAAGCATCAGTCATTGCGGAAAACCCCAAATCTCCTACAGGAGTTGGAGCTCCTTGGCCCCCGACAATTTTAGGAGCAATAAAAGCCATAATTTTTTGAACTGCACCCTCAGTAATTGCCTGAGCGGCCAAAGTGCCACCGCACTCCCACAGTACAGAAAGAAAAGATCGATCGTACAAATAAGCCATAACATTAGTCGGTGTCAGCGGCGAGAGCTCCACAACTTCCACCCCTTTGGCGATCAAAAATTCCTGAAATTCCGGGTTAACCCCAGGCTCAGTCAACACCAAAGTAGCCGCCACAGAGGTTTCCCACAACCAAGCCGACTTCGGCAAATCCAGAGTGCGGCTCATCACCACCCGCAGAGGATTATTCCTATCAGGTTGGTGACTCGTCAGTAGGGGATTGTCCAGACGCACCGTATTTCCCCCAACAATCACAGCATCGCAGCCGACGCGCACCCGGTGTACCTCGCTGCGAGCCTCCTCGCCTGTTACCCAAGCGCTGTGGCCGCTACTGGTAGCAATTTTACCGTCCAAAGTCATTGCATATTTCAAAATTCCCAAAGGCCGGCGGTACAAAATCCGGTGCACAAAAGCCTCGTTCAGTTTTTGGCAAGCTTCCCCTTCCACTCCCGCCACCACTTCAATGCCAGCCTCTCGCAACCGGGCAAGTCCAGCTCCAGCTACCAAAGGATTCGGATCGACCATGCCAGCCACTACTTTTGCCACCTTGGCCTTAACTAAAGCTTCGGAACAGGGAGGAGTCCGCCCGTAGTGGTTGCAGGGTTCCAGGTTGACGTAGACGGTCGCTCCTGCGGCGAGTTCCCCCGCTTCCCGGAGCGCAAAAACTTCGGCGTGAGGTTGACCGGCACCGGGATGAAACCCTTCGCCGACAATCTTGCCGTCTCGGACAATTACAGAACCGACAAGGGGGTTGGGTGCGGTTTTGCCCAGAGCACGGCGAGCCAATTCTATGCAGCGGCGCATCATGGCTCGATCGAACTCTTGAACTTCGCTGTTTTCCAGTTGTTTTGTACCTTGCTGCTGTCGGTTAGCTAAGCTGGCGATCGCTTGAGCGTCCGCCGGAAAAGTTTCCATGAGATTTTGGTATGATATCTATCCCTGAGTGTACTGACTTTGATGCTACTTTTGGCTGCGGGCCGACGATCGATTGCTGCTGGGGCAAACTGTACGTTAGCACTGAGATATTGCACGATAATCAATTAGCCTTTATGAACAGGCAAGATGCCTGTTCCACAAAAGATAAATTTTCTCGCTTCACAGGCCGGAAAGCCTGTTGCTAACAATGGTGCAAGATGTGAGTTACCAGGAGCGAAGGGTTTAGGGCGATCGACCCCGCAGGCCCGAACAAATAGCTTTAACATTAAGAAACAATAACAGGTGCTTGAGAAAACAATGAGTCAGGACATGGAGCGGGAATTTGCCAGCCGCGACGAATTAATAGCCTACGTGCGCCAACAGTTCCCCGAAGCTGCCGGCCGGGACAGCAGCGTACCCCCAACCCCAGGCGGGCGGAAAGCAGCCGAGACAGCCCTGCAACAAATTGACCCCGGCAAGTACGCCTCAACCCGCAATTTCCTCAACGGTGCGGTAACGCGCTTGTCGCCCTATTTGCGCTACGGCGTTTTGAGTCTTGCCGAAGTCCGGGATGCCGTACTGGAGAAGGTGCGGCATCGAGAAGAGGCAGTAAAACTCGTCAACGAGTTGGGTTGGCGGGATTATTGGCAGCGACTGTACGCCGAATTGGGCAACGGGATTTGGCAAGACCGGGAACCCTACAAAACTGGTTACACTGCTAAAGATTACAGCGAAACTCTGCCGCAGGATGTCGTCGAGGGCACGACTGGTTTGGTTTGCATCGACAGTTTCAGTCGCGAGTTGCGAGAAACTGGTTATTTGCACAACCACCAGCGGATGTGGACTGCCGCTTATCTCGTACACTGGCGGCGCGTGCGCTGGCAAGCCGGAGCTCGCTGGTTTTTGCAACATTTGCTAGATGGAGATCCGGCGAGCAACAATCTTTCTTGGCAGTGGGTAGCGAGCACTTTTAGCCACAAACCTTATTTTTTTAATCGCGAAAATTTGGAGCGTTACACTAAGGCGGTTTATTGTCGCGATTGTCCTCTGTACGGGCAATGCGATTTTGAGGGAACTTACGAATATTTGGAAGGAAAGTTGTTTCCTCATGGAGAAAAGGTCGATCGCAGCGGCGGTTCTAAAAGTTGGGAACGCCCTAAAAAAGGTCGCAGAAATTAAAAAGTTGTTGGGCATGGGCCCGCGCAGGGCATGGGGAATTGGTTATTAGTTATTAGTTATTGGTTAAGCTGGCGTGCATCTAATTTGTATAGTAATTTTTATTAAAAGTTTTGTGGGGTGGGCGTCCCGCCCGCCCTAAAAATCTAATTTAGATGCGCGACAGCTTATTGGTTATTTGTTATTGGTTCCCAACTAGCAATTCCCAATTCCTAATACTTCGGCTACGCGATCGTACAAGTTCCCAATGCCCAATGCCCAATGCCCAATTCCCAATTCCCCATTCCCCATTCCCCATTCCCCATTCCCCATTCCCAATTCCCAATGCCCAATGCCCAATGCCCAATTCCCAATTCCCCATTCCCCATTCCCCATTTATGAACAATCCGATTATTTGGCTGCACGGCGACTGTTTGAGTCCTGAAGGCCCCGCTTTTCAAGCGCACCCAGAGGCACCGGCAATCTGGGTTTGGGATGATGCGCTGATTGATGAATGGCAGTTGAGTCTCAAACGAATGGTGTTTATTTACGAATGTTTGCTGGAGTTGCCGGTAGTTATTCGGCGGGGCGATGTGGCGGCGGAAGTTATCGCTTTTGCGATCGAATCCGGCGCCAATCAAGTGGTGACTGCGGAAAGTCCCAGTCCTCGGTTTCAGGATATTTGCCGGAAAATTAAGCGATCGCACCCAGTAGAAATTTTGCCGCCAGAACCCTTTGTCCGCTACGATGGTTACATTGATTTGAAGCGTTTTTCCCGCTATTGGCGCGTCGCTGAAAAATATGTTTTTTAATGGGTAATTGGAAATCCGTAATTGGTAATGGGGAATTAGTCATTGGTAATTGGTAATTGGTAATTGGTAATTGGGCAATTCTCCCCCTCTCCCCCTCTCCTATTCTCCTGACAGGTGTAGGTTTTTTACAACTAGGAGGAGTTACAAGCATAGAAGGCATCTACAGGAGTGTGAGGGAAGGAG